>JBASCV010000299.1:0-9619 GCA_049651825.1 Bacteroidia bacterium | reverse complement strand
AACAAAAAGTGCTCTTATAAAATTTTATAAGAGCACTTTTTGTTTTGTTTATTTGTATTGATTAAAACGTTTTTCTAGGGCGCTTTTCTCTGGTAAAATTACTTTTTCTTTCGCTTCCACCTTCACTTGAAGACGATTTTGAAAAACCGCCTCTTTCTCCTCTATCGCTATATGAGTTGTTTCCTCCTTCGTTACGAGAATAGCTATTGTTTCTACTAGAACGGTCGCTATATGATTTTCGCTCTCCGCCACCATAACTCTTACGCTCACCATAGCCACCACTTCTTGATGAACCACCGTTGCTGTTTCTTGAATAACCACCTCTTTCGCGATTACCGTAACTATTTCCGCGGTCGCCATAACTGTTATTTCCACCTCCGTAAGAACGTCTTTCTCCTCCACCACTTCCACTTGATCCACGCGACTCTATACGAACATTGCGACCGTTGTATTGTACATTTTTAAATGTGCCCGTAATTATTTCTGCAGCATCTGCTTTCGTTTCAATAAACGAAAAACTACTTTTCACATCAACACTTACAATACTATCTGTACCAACACCTGCAACCTCACTTATATAACTAGCCATCGAACGACTATCTAGTTTATCCATTTCACCCAAATTAATAAACAATTTGATATTCCCGTTTGCAGCTACCCTATCCCTGTCTCTTCCTACTGATGCATTCAAATCGGGTGCATTTTTATAGTAATCCAAGAAACGATTAAACTCTGTTGAAACAAATCGTTTGATAATATCTTCCCTCGTCAAGTCCTTTAACTCATCATAAATATTAGGCAAATAAGCTTCTATTGCTTTTTCATTCACCTCAACATTGTGTATTTTTTTCACTAAACTGAACAATTGTTTTTCACACACTTCAAAACCTGTAGGCACTTTTGCTTGTGTAAATTTAGTTTTAATAATACGTTCAATGATTCTGATTTTCCCTATTTCTTTCATGTTAATGATAGCAATAGAAACACCTGTTTTTCCTGCACGCGCAGTACGTCCGCTACGGTGCGTGTAATTTTCTATCTCATCAGGCAACGCATAATTAATTACGTGTGTTACATCTTGTACATCAATACCACGAGCCGCAACATCAGTAGCAACAAGCATTTGCAACGATTTACTACGATAGCGTTTCATTACATAGTCGCGTTGCGATTGTGATAAATCACCATGCAAAGCATCTGCGTTATAGCCATCTTTAATTAGCTTATCCGCAATTTCTTGTGTTTCAAGCTTTGTACGACAAAAAACAATTGCAAAAATGTCGGGGTTAGAATCAGCAATACGCTTTAATGTTGGATATTTATCACGTGCTTGTACTACGTAATAAACATGTTCAATATTTACATTACCCGAATTTTTTGTTCCTGCAGTAATTTCAATTGGTGAAGTCATGTAGTTTTTAGAGATGCGCAACACTTCATCTGGCATAGTAGCTGAAAACAACCACGTGTTTTTTTCTGCAGGCGTTTGCGAAAGAATTGTGTCTAAATCCTCTTTAAAACCCATGTTTAACATCTCATCTGCCTCATCCAATACCGCATAGCGCACTTTACTTAAGTTTACATTTCTACGGTCAATCATATCATTCATTCGGCCAGGAGTTGCAACAACAATTTGTGCGCCTCTTTTAATTTCGCGCGACTGGCCTTCAATACTTGCACCGCCATAAACAGCAACAATGTTTGCGCCATCTAAATACTTGGTATAGTTTTGCAAATCGCGGGTAATTTGCATACACAATTCACGTGTAGGACAAAGAATCAACGCTTGTGTATCGCGTGATTTAAAGTCAATCAAAGAAATAAGGGGTAAGCCAAATGCGGCTGTTTTTCCTGTTCCTGTTTGTGCCAAGGCAACCAAATCAGTTGTACCAGTTAATAGTGCAGGAATTGTTTTTTCCTGAATAGGTGTAGGGCTTTCAAAACCCAATTCTGTTACAGCTTTAACAATAGCATTGTTAAGCCCTAACGCTTCAAATTTGTTCATTTAGTATTTTTTAAGTTTATAATTACTTTAATCAACTTGTAGGAAAATGAGTTGAATTTTACAAAGTAACTTTTCTTAGTACCAGGCTCGCATGGCCTCTTTTGGGTACTCGTAACAGGTAAGCAACTGTTGTGTAATTCGTCTGGCAAAAATCCTTTTTGACTAAAACCTGTGCAAATATACAACTATTTTCGAGAATAGCGGCAGCTTAATAAATTAAATCTTTTGTTACAACTATTTTGAGGTCGCTTTTTTCACTTGTTTTCAACAAAAAGCGGGTGCTAAACACAAAACTTTACATACAGAGCATTGCCCCTACAACTTCCCACCCAACACACACGTTTTTTTGTACTGCTTTACCGTGCCCGACAAATCAAACACCTCAAAAAATACAATATAAATACCTAACCTCGCCTTTTCTCTTGTATCTGTAATACCATCCCAACTAAATGTTCCTGTAGTGCCTAATAATTCGCTTCGCACCAAATTTTTTATCATGCGCCCCTTACTATCGTATATTTTCACATTTGCAACAAAGCCCGATGTGTTAAATTTATAATTAATATTTACTACATCATTCATCCCGTCCTCATCGGGCGAAAACACCTCTGGTGTTATTTCTAACACTTCATCCGCCTCACCAGCATCATTGTATTGCGAATTTTTATACCCAGGCGTTGCATACCCAACTGTTGCTGCTGCCGAATGCCAATTGCTGCGGTCTTTTGTTGGACGCTCAAAGTCAATACGCTCCAATGATACGCCTTTCGTGTCATTCAACAGAGCATAGTGCATTTTTTCGTCATAAACGAACAAATCAACAATTTCGGCCGAAGTAGCCAAACAAACTGTGCCCGATGCTATACTAAAAGAAGGGACATTGTCCATATCTAAAAATGCGTTCGCATTTGTTGTTGTGTATTGGCTTTTTACCAATTCACCACTTTCGCTCAACACTAAATAATCGTGAGGAAACAACAAATAGCCATCTGGAGCAATTTCCTCTATACTAATGAGCGCATTATTTAACGTATCGTACTGCGACAAGGTCATCGTTTTTAAATCCACCACTTTATTGGAGCGGTTATATATTTCAACAAAATCAACTCCACCAGTTTTGGGGTCGGCCAACAATTCATTAATAACAACATCGCTACTATTTGCTACCTCAGGAATTGCAAACTTAACACTATTGTCCATCAACAAAGGGTTTCCGGCACAGTCTGTAATTACGCTTGTCATGGTTAACGTGTAAATTGTACCAACTTGTAAATTTGTTCCTAAGGCCAATACAATGTTAGTATAATCAGGCTCTGTTGGGTTTAAAGAAACCGGAGCACCAATACCATTATCAATAGAGTAAGTATTTAAACTTAAAAGTGTTGTGCTATCAACCGATTCATTAAAATAAACCCTTATACTATCACTTGTTATAACTGTTGCTCGCAACGCCTTAGGGGCTATTAAATCCGGATTTAAGGCCCAAACAGCATTTATAAAGCCTGGTGTGCCTCCATTGGCATTTGTACTAGCGGCCCAATTAGATATGCCTCCACAGGGGTTGTTGGGGTCTATTTGTTCCAAACTCCAGCCACCCGATTGTTTATTTGAATTTTGATACCACGCATCTGTATAATAAACGTTTGATATAACAGCATCTGTTGGGTTTAATAAAACCAAATTTTGCCCACTGTTGGTTAACGACAAACTAGATAGACCAACCGAAGCAACAGAGCTGTCGAACAATGGCTGTGCTGTAGCAGATGTTATTAAAAGAAAACTATCCGGTTGAATAACAACAGATGGCAACACTTTAACTGTTGTTCCTATTTTTAGTTTCCAATTTTCGAGATTAATTGGATATTGTGTTTTATTATACAATTCAACATATTCATAGGCTGGCAAAGTACTAACAACGGGCTCTGGGTCGGCCATAATTTCATTTATAACAACATCAAAAGGCCTTGCTTCGTACACCGAAAACGTTGCACTATTTGTTGTTAATGAGTTGCCTGCACAATCAGTAATATTACTTGTTGAAAGCGTATATGTTGTGCCTGTTAACAAAGGATTTGCCAACGTTAAATAAACGCAAGTTAATGTTGAATTTATTGTATCTGCAACAGGAATTCCTATACCATTATCAACAACATAGTTCGATAAAACACCAAGTACAGAACTACTCAAGGCTTCGCTAAAGCAAACATTAATGTGTGTAGAATCGACAACGGTAACGCTTACTATTGATGGCGCTTGCGAATCGGGAATGGTTGAGTAAACACTATTTTGTGCTCCCGGGGTTCCGCCTGCTATATTATTTGAAGCAATCCAGTTGCCCGATTCCGGACAAGTGCTATTTGCCAGAGGATTAATTAATTCAAGTGTCCAGCCACCGGCCTTTTTAGTTGCATCTTGATACCAAGTATCACTATAGTTAACAGAATCAATGTATTGCAATACACTATTCTGAAGATATAGTTTATCTCCACTATTGTTTAATGAAGGCATGCTGCTAACGCCCAACGTTGTTCCAAAAGCATTAAACAAAGCGGTATCGGTATTGCTACAAATAATAAGATATTGATTTGCGGCCAAAACATAATTGCCTATTGTTGCAGAAGATGTTCCATCAGATAGTTTCCAGCCATTTAAATTAAAAGCGCTGCTCGATTTATTGTATAACTCTACAAATTCGGCATTCGGCAACCCTATTTGAGGAGATGGGTCGGCAAACAACTCATTAATAATAACATCCTTAAAAGTTGCTGTTGCAACTGTTGAATAGATAAAGTTGGCCGCACCATTGGTTAGGGTATTTCCATTTAAATCCTGAACACCGCTAACTGTTAATACATTTGCCGTACCGTTTGTAAAACTAGTTGAAAACGTAAGGTGAACCAAACTCAAATTACTAATATCGCGCACCGCAGTATTGGGCGCACCAATGCTATTGTTTACAACATAATTGCTTGTTTGTTGGGATGACGTTAAAGTAACGTTTTCACTAAATAATACATCCAAGGTGTTGTTTGCGGTTGCTGTTACCGATACAATTGATGGAGGTGTTACATCTACCACCAAAGGGCCGTAATAAAAATCGTCAAAATAAAACTTGTTTGCATTACTTAATGTATAAACTGTAGCTACTCCAAAATAAGAAGACGTTGTATAGGTATTATCCGTGCCCGAATCTTGAAAAGTATATGCACTGCCACCCGCAGGGTCAACATATAAGCTCCAAAGACCTGCTGCGTTTCGAGTAACTTTTATGCCAATAGTAAAGGATGACGAAATTTGACCATCGGACGCTCTGGCAACAGACGTAGAAGTTGTTCCTGTTTGACGAAATAACTCTACAGCATCTAAACTACCTGCTTCGCCAAACTGTAAATAATAACCATTTAAAGAACTTTCGAGATTCGGTTGGTCGGATGCTAAATATACTCTTCCGTAATTACTTGATGATGGCGCAAACGATTGTTTAATGTAAAAGCGCCACTCCATATTGTTTAATGATGATTGAGCACTAGCCGTAGAAAGGTAACTTGAACCTGCAACGGTATTGTTTAACTGCAATTGAAAAGAAGTGTTTACCGTAAACTCACCATTATCACCACTCCAAGTGGGGTTTGTAGTAAAATCACCATCAGCAAAATTATCGGTAATAACCTGAGCCGATAGAAAAGTGCTAACAAAAAGCAATATGAATAAAAGGTAGCGCATTGTTTTCGATTTTATTGTTTTATAAAAATCCAATTTAAATATAGTAAAGTAATTGGAATTAAAACCCTTAAAATCAAAAAAACAATACCCTGTGTGTGTTCATTCACAATTAGTTAACAATAAATTTATTTCGCTATTTATGTTTTTACGGAACAAGTATTTGCATTTCAGTTACACAATCGTCAGTTGGAGTGGTTGAATTAATTACAATAGCCTTTTGCTTTATTGGATTTACAACACCTTGGGCCGTGAGATATTCGGCAATTGATTTTGCCCGAGCTTTAGCCAGCGAAGAATTAGACATTTTAACCGTGAGCAGTATTTCCATAAACGGATTATTGTTTAAAACCGCAGCTAATTCGTTAAGTGTTTTATGGGAGTTTTTTAAAATACGTGCTCCTCCGTTTTCAAACTGTATCGTTGGTATCTGTATTACCTGACCGGCTTCAAAAACTTTTGGAAACGCTATTGATTGGCTTCCCACTTTTTTTAAGGTATCCTTATCGCTTATATCGTACAACGAAATATCATCAACATAATAATAACCTTCTTCAAACTCAAAAACAGCATTTTTATTTTTTTTCACAAAGTCGTCTTTCATTTTAATGTTAAAATTTCCAAGAATAACATATTTCTCACCACCCTGAGCCCTATAATTTCCCTTTATCCGAATCCAATCTAAAGTTCCAGCAATTCCGTTAGGATTAGTGGAGTCCACAATACTCTCTTTGTAAAACTCCATTGTTTCAGAAAATGGCTCTTCCGAAAAGCAAGCTCCCAATTGCTTAATGGTTACTGTAACATTATCAAATTGCAAAATTCGTACAAACATCTCAAAATGATATAATTTACCCTCTTTTAAGGTTTCGATAAGCGGTGCATATATATACTCTTTATATTCTTTCTGAAAGCGCAAGCCAGCATAACAGGTACCTGTTCGTGCACCTTTGTATCGCGAAGTATCTCTTTTTTCGGGTTTTAAGTAATAATCAACAGTACCAACACCAATCCAAGGCGTTGCTGCACTTATATCTCCCCCTCTTTTATTAAAGCTTTTTTCAAAACTAGGGTTAGGAATTAAATTGGCCGATTGGTTAACTTGAGAATAAGCAACTTTTAACATCAATAACATAGAACATACGATTATTGATGTTTTTAAAAAAAAGAAGGCGTTTTTGTCTGCTTTATTCGTCATTTGACGGTAAAAATACCTGTAATTATGGTGTTTATTGCAAAAACAGGATTAGTTTTAACTACATTTAGTTAGCTTGTACGTACAAAAGGTAAAAAAGTTTTAAAACAGCAACTTAAAAGAGTTTATATATTCCGTAGATTTGGAAAGAAAATAATATTAATGTAAAAAAGTATTGAAAAAAGTAACGAAAGCTTCGCTTTTTACGTAGAAGTTTTGAAGGTTACGAACTTTTATGGTGTTTAGATTGTAACAAATTAACAAAATGAAAATGATGAATCGCCTATTATTTGCTTATAAATACTTTATTATTTGTTGCTTAGGGCTATTTATGCTTTCTATTGCTGCACGCGCACAACACACGAACGAACCATGTGCAACAGAGCTAATTCACAATAAATTATTGCTAAACAAACCTGATTATGCCCAAAGAGTAAAAGCTAACGAAACTATACTTCAACAAGCAATTCAGCAAAATGCTAATGATAACAGAAGTCAAGCGGCAACATACAAGGTGCCATTGGTGGTTCATGTTTTACACTTAGGAGAGGCTGTTGGAACGGGAACAAACATTTCAGATGCTCAAATATACAGTGCTATAGAATCGCTAAACAAAGCCTACCGTAAAGAAAGTGGAAGTATTTACGATGGAAATGGGGTTGATACGGATATAGAATTCTGCTTGGCTTCAAAAGACCCGAACGGCAACCCAACAACAGGAATAAACAGAATTAACGCAACAGGGGTTGCTGATTATGAAAACATTGGTATTAATTCCGACAGTAATGAGGTGCTGCTAAAGGCGCTCAGCTTTTGGGACAATACAAAGTATTACAATATTTGGGTGGTTTCAGAAATTGATGACAACAATGGAGGCGCTGGAGTGCAAGGCTATGCTTATTATCCGCCAGGGGGTGTTTTTACTGAAGATGGAACAGTTGTGTTACACAATGCATTTGGGTTTGACCCAAACATGTCGTTGGGCTTTAACTTAAAATCATATACAAACTTAAACATTACACTTATTCATGAACTGGGTCATGGTTTAGATGTATATCATACGTTTCGAGAAGACGTAAATGGAACAACTTGTCCGCCCAACAACCCTGGCCAATGTGCAAATGAAGGCGATTACGTATGTGATACACCTCCGCACATAAGAAGTGCAAGTAACTGTATATCAGACGCTACACCCAATGCGTGTGTTTCGGGATCCACTGTTGGCGAACACCAACATAATTACATGGATTACTCATCTGATGCGTGCCAAAATATGTTTACTGCAGGTCAGGCCGATAGAATGACGGCAACACTTTCTTCCTTACGAAGCTCGCTAGTAACACCATCCAATTTAGCCGCATGCGGATGTGCGGAAGCGTCAATTTCAATTGTACAAACCGCTGGCAATAATCCAATTTGTGCTGGGCAAACGGTTTCATTTGCTGCTATAGCATCCAACGGTGGTACTTCGCCAAATTACCAATGGTATATAAATGACACTGCATTAAGTGGCGAAACTGGCATTACTTTTACTTCTTCATCTTTAACTGGCGGAGAAATAAAATGTGCGTTAATATTGAATTCACCAGCCGATACAATTTACTCTGACTCAATTATACTTACCCAAAATCCAAGTGTTATGCCAATAATTTATACGGCTCAAACACAGGGTACAAGCTCGGCATGTACTGGCGACTATCTAACCTTTTTTGCAACAGGTATTAATGGTGGCAGCAACCCCACCTTTCAATGGAAAGTGAATGGAAACAACGTTGGAAGCGATACAACAGAATACAGCACCTACTTAACCGCTGGCACATCAGTAATTACATGCGAATTTACTTCAAACGCAAACTGTGCAGTGCCTACTACGGTTACAAGTACACCCATAACGGTAAATGTTACACCCGGACCAGTAGTGAACTTTGTTACCAATCAAAACATTTGTGGTGGTAATACGTCAGAAACATTTTTTTCATCAACTCCTTCTGGAGCAAATTTTCAGTGGACAAACTCTAACCCAGCGATTGGTTTAGCAGCAAGTGGAACAGGCAGCATTCCTTCGTTTTTTGCAACTAATAACGGAAATGCTCCAGTAACAGCAACCATAAATGTGTTTGCATCACTAAACAATGGCTGCCAAGGCACACCTTCAACATATACGATTACAGTAAACCCAACGCCCAATATTTTACTGAATGGAAATCAAATGACAACCTTTAATGTTGGTTCATCGTACCAATGGTTTTTAAATAATCAACCAATACCGGGAGCAACGGCATCGTCATATACACCAACGGAGCAAGGCGACTACTCAATACTAATTGGCGGAAACCCTTGCCCATCAAATGTAATAACCAACACAACGGCAAGTATTGGTGACGAAGAAAATGGTTTTTCGTTATTAATTGGACCCAATCCAAACTGGGGCGTTTTTTCTTTATCAATAGAATCGGTTAAAACAAATGATTTTTCGATAGAAATAATCAATGCACTTGGAGCTAACGTTTACGAAGAAAACGTTGTGGCTGTAAACGGAACTTCTTTAAAAACAATTGATTTATCTGTTTTTGGAAAAGGTATTTATATGCTAAACGTTAGCAATAAACAAAACAAATTAATTAAAAAAATAGTTGTAAATTAGCATTATAAGTTAAAATTGTGCGCCCTTTTTTATGCTTCTTTCAACTGTTAATATT
>JBASCV010000298.1:0-8180 GCA_049651825.1 Bacteroidia bacterium | reverse complement strand
CAAAAAACCCAAAATTTATCGGGTGGCGAGGCTATTAAAAACGATTTTTTAGGACAAGGTTTTCTTCAATTTGTTGGTAATCAGCTATCAAGCTACCCAGGGTTAATTTCTCGAAAAGCCTTAAATGTTGATTTGTTGCTTACTTCGGGTGGCGATGACTTTAATACCTTTATGGAGGTAAATAAGCCATCAACAAGCATTGTGCAGGAAAAACCCGAATACACCAACATTACCAATGGTTTAGGCATATTTTCATCGCGCTACAGCAAAACACCTTTTTCTAGACCACTTTCAGTTACTACTATTGATTCGCTTGCTTGTGGGCAATACACCTTCGATTTAAAGTTTTTAGACAAAAATGGCAACACATGCCAATAAAACACAGTCAGTTTGTCATACAAAGGGCGGCTTTTTAAATAAAGTTGCCCTTTTTTATGACATAATTTCGCTCAAATGGCTATGGCACAATCATTGAAAGGCATAAACCGAATTTAATAATTCAATTATCAGTAGAAAATTTAAAAACTAAATAAAATGAGCAAAATAATTGGTATCGACTTAGGAACAACAAACTCTTGCGTTTCGGTAATGGAAGGAAATGAGCCTGTTGTAATTCCAAACAGTGAAGGAAAAAGAACAACACCTTCTATTGTAGCATTTGTTGAAAACGGAGAACGTAAAGTTGGCGATCCTGCTAAGCGTCAGGCTATTACCAATCCTATTAAAACAATTTACTCTATCAAACGTTTTATGGGACATACGTACGATGAAGTAACTAAAGAAATAACAAAAGTTCCGTACAAAGTGATAAAAGGCGATAACAACACGCCACGCGTTCAAATTGACGACAGAAAATATACTCCTCAAGAAATTTCGGCAATCATTCTTCAAAAAATGAAAAAAACTGCCGAAGATTATCTTGGACAAGAAGTTACAGAAGCAGTTATCACTGTTCCTGCCTATTTTAACGATGCACAACGTCAGGCAACTAAAGAGGCGGGCGAAGTAGCAGGTTTAAAAGTGCGTAGAATTATCAATGAGCCTACAGCAGCAGCATTGGCTTATGGTTTGGATAAAAGAGGCAAAGAAATGAAAATTGTTGTGTTCGACTGCGGTGGTGGTACACATGACGTTTCGGTACTTGAACTTGGTGATGGTGTATTTGAAGTAAAATCAACTGATGGTGACACACACCTTGGTGGTGACGACTTCGACCATAAAATTATTGAGTGGTTGGTAGCTGAGTTTAAATCAGAAAACGGTGGCTTAGATTTATCAAAAGATCCTATGGCTTTGCAACGCTTGAAAGAAGCTGCTGAAAAAGCTAAAATTGAGTTATCTAGCTCTCCTTCAACCGAAATCAACTTGCCATACATTATGCCAGTAGATGGTATTCCAAAACACCTGGTACGCACACTTACACGTGCTAAGTTTGAGCAATTGGTTGATGATTTGATTAAACGTACTATTGAGCCTTGCAAAACAGCATTGAAAAATGCAGGTTTGAGCACATCGGATATTGATGAGGTTATTTTAGTTGGTGGTTCAACACGTATTCCGGCAATTGTTGATGCAGTACAAAAATACTTTGGCAAAGCACCTTCGAAAGGCGTTAACCCTGATGAGGTAGTGGCTGTAGGAGCTGCAATTCAAGGTGGTGTATTGGCAGGTGATGTAAAAGATGTATTGTTGTTGGATGTTACTCCACTATCGTTGGGTATCGAAACAATGGGCGGTGTAATGACTAAATTAATTGAAGCAAACACAACCATTCCAACAAAAAAATCAGAAACATTCTCTACTGCTGCAGATAACCAACCATCGGTACAAATTGTTGTGTATCAAGGCGAGCGCCCAATGGCAAGAGATAACCGTAAGTTAGGAGAATTTAACCTAGACGGAATTCCGCCAGCACAAAGAGGTGTGCCACAAATTGAAGTAACATTTGATATTGATGCAAATGGTATTTTAAATGTATCGGCAAAAGATAAATCAACTGGTAAATCGCACAACATACGTATTGAAGCAAAATCGGGCTTAACAGACGAAGAAATTAAACGTATGAAAGCTGATGCCGAAGCAAATGCCGAAGCAGATAGAAAAGCCAAAGAAGAGATTGAAAAAATCAATTCGGCTGATTCAATGATTTTCCAAACCGAAAAACAATTGAAAGAGTTTGGCGATAAATTACCAGCTGATAAAAAAGCACCAATTGAAGCTGCTTTAACAGAGCTAAAAACAGCACATGCAGCACGCAATGTAGCGGGTATTGACACTGCTTTGGCAACCTTAAATACTGCTTGGCAAGCTGCTTCGCAAGATATGTACAATGCAACACAAGGTGCTGGTGCTGGTGCAGATGCAAATGCAGGTGGCGCAAACGCTACTGCTGATAGCGAAGTAACTGATGTTGATTTTGAAGAAGTAAAAGACGAGAAAAAATAAGTATTTTAAAATGTTAGCGCTGCGTGGTCAGTCTGAGTAAGCCTGTGGTGAGCTTGTCGAACCATCGAAGACTGTGCGATGGCAGACAGGCGTAGCGAAGGAATCTTTTGAGATTAAGCGTGCGTGGTCATTTCGAGCCTGTCGAGAAATGTGGGTGAGCTTATCGAAGCATTTAGCAAGTTTTTTTAATCTTTAAATACAAACAAAAACGGGGCTTTCTGATGAAGAAGGCTCCGTTTTTTTGTTTTGGGCGAAAACCTCATCCCCTCGTCTTTAATGGCACTTAGGCTTTTCGACCTTGAAGTAAAATTCCATCTAAATGAGTTGCTCGACCAATTGATTCACGGAAATGTCTATTTCGCACAGTTGCGCCCAATGACCGCTTGCGCACTAACGATGACCGCCTCCACTCAAACTAACATCTAACGTTTGCTTGAAGCAATTTGATTACCATCCTTGCGAGCTCATTTTTATTTACTAACTTCGTTAATAATAAAAACGCTCTAGGAAAGCAACTGCGTCAAGCAGCTCCGTTAACAGCGATTTACAAGCGACAACTAGATAATGAAAAAAATCACTGCCCTGTTTTATCTTTTTATTTCTATTTATTCAAGTAAGATATTAGCACAGCCAGTTAGCTTCGATTGGGCACACCGTGTTGGCCCTGGTATTGAAGGGATAGGCAATTCAAGTGTTACTGACGCTTCAGGTAACATATATACTGTAGGCTCATTTACTGGGTACGCTTATTTCGGTTCCGGTACAGCACGCTCGATTGGAAAGAAAGATTTTTTTGTTGAAAAAAGAGCCCCAAATGGTATAGTCACTTGGGTAAAAAGTTTTGGTGGGAAAGGGAATGATGTCGCGAAATCGGTTTGTCTTGCAAATAGCTATCTTTATATTGTTGGCACTTTTGACAGTGCTGTTACATTCAGCAGTAATCCAATAGTACCATATGGGCAAAATGACGCATTTATTCTTAAATTAAGTACTTCAACTGGAATGTATAGTGGGGGCAGAAGAATAGGAGGATATGGTAATGATGAAGCTAGTTGCATTTCAAATGCGGGTAATGGAAAATTATGTATTACTGGTTCCTTTCAAGGTACCGCAGACTTAAACCCGAACATTAGTTTGATAAGTGATTTTGTGTCAGAAGGCGGTAGTGACATTTTTGTTGAAGTAATAAATACAAATCTTGAGTTAATCTGGGCGAAAACTGCAGGTGGCGGAG
Organism: Bacteroidia bacterium; assembly: GCA_049651825.1. Taxonomy (GTDB): domain Bacteria; phylum Bacteroidota; class Bacteroidia; order 2-12-FULL-35-15; family 2-12-FULL-35-15; genus 2-12-FULL-35-15. The sequence continues at coordinate 4,501 of JBASCV010000298.1, read as the reverse complement.
GAAACGATTATGGAAACAATGTTTCAGCTGATCAAACGGGAAATATATATACAACTGGGAGTTTTGAGTATAGTGCTGATGCAAACCCTGATAGTTTAGTTTACCAACTAATATCACATGGTGCGTCAGATATTTTTGTTCAGAAACTGGATGCTAACGGTAGTTTTCTATGGGCAAATAATATCGGAGACTTTGGCAATGATGAAGGAAAATGTATCAAAACAGATTTACAAGATAACGTCTATATTTTAGGGAATTTTTCAGGTAACCCAGATTTTGATCCTACAATTAATAGCTATCATCTTTTGTCGGAAGGGGGAACAGACATTTTTATGCTAAAATTAAACAGTACCGGTAACTTTATAAATGCATTTTCAGAAGGCGGAGCATCAGACGAGAACGGCAATGGCTTTGTAATTGATGCGTCTAAAAACATTTACCTTACTGGCACATTTCAGGATTCATTGGATTTTGATCCTGGAGCAGGAATTTTAAATATTACTTCTATAGGTTTAAATGATATGTTTATTCAGAAATTTGACTCTACATTTAATCATGTATTTACAAAATGTCTACAAAATGTTTCTGATGGTACATCCTGTGCCATTACAATAGACCCAACTGGTAACATCTATTCTGCAGGCAGTTTTTCAGGTACCACCGACTTTGACCCAGACTCTCCCATTGCTAACAAATATGCGGTTGATGGACACAATTATTATATACATAAATTAAACAGCAGTGGAGTTTTCCAATGGGCAAAAACTGTAATTTCAAATGGCGAACTACATACTAGGGCAATTACAACAGATAAATATGGTAATAGTTATTCAACTGGCTATTTTTATAATTCTGTAGACTTTGATCCTGGACCAGGTACTTTTATGTTAGAAGCTAAGCGCGGAGATAGCTTTATAAGAAAGTTGGATGCCTCTGGTAATCTGACATGGGCGGTTAGCCTAGAATCGCTTTCAGGGGTTATAGGTTCATGGGGTAGCAGAGCTGCAGATATTACAGTGGATTCTATGGGCAATGTATATGTTCTGGGGAATTTTAAGGAAGAAGTAGATTTTGATCCAAGTTCGAATACATTCATTATAACCCCAATTTCTTATTATGATGAGCTTTTTATTGAGAAATTAGACTCTGACGGAAATTTTCTGTGGGCAAAAGCCTTACAACAAAATAGTAATCCGTCATATACTACCGAGCCAAAAAAAATAATAGTAGACAATACGGGAGCAATTTATATTTCAGGCAGCTTTACAGGTATTATGGACTTCGATCCTAGTTTGAGTGTACATCCTTTGACGTCCTATTCATATTCTAATCCTGATGCTTTTATAGGCAAATATAGCTCAGCAGGCGATTTATTGTGGGTAAAAAAAATAGGAATCAGTAACTCAATTGATGTTTTCAGTTATTCATTTGTTACAGGTATGGCTCTGGATGCGTCAAAAAATATTATAATCTCAGTAATGTTTGGGGTTACACCTAATGATAGCATTATAATTGAACCTGGATCTATAAATATCACTAACCAATTCACTGATGGAATTATAAAGTTTGATAATAATGGAAATTATATCTGGATAAAAGGTTTTCCTCCGTCTCTTCAAGGCAATATAAAAATAACATCTTTAAAACTTGATAAGTTGAATAATATTTATTACACAGGGATGTTTTCAGGAACAATTGATTTTAATCCTGATACAAGTGTTTATTATATGTCAAGTTCTTCATCTGCAAATGATAATATTTTTATTGAGAAGTTAGATTCTACTGCAAATTTCGTTTGGGCAAAAGCTATAGGTGGCCCTAATTCTGATTATTCTAATGATATTTACTTAGATAATTTTAACAATGTCTATATAACAGGCACCTATCATTCTCCTATGGACTTTGATCCTGGACCTTCTGTTTTTACATTAAGCACTTTATCCTATGACGCTTTTATAGAAAAGTTAAATTCAAATGGTGATTTCGTTTGGGCACAGGCTACAACAACTGCTGCAATTGGAGGAGCAACTGGAGTATCTATTGCTGTCGACTACAATAACAATGTATACATTGCTGGAAGTTTACTTAGTAGTTTAATGGATTTAGATCCAACTGCAGGTAGCTACCAAGTGGTTCCTGCTGGCAATGTTGATGGTTTTGTTATAAAACTGAACCAATGTGTCGTCAATTCTATTTTACCAGCACAGGTAAGTTGCAATGATTATACATTCAACGGCAATATCTATTCGAATAGTGGTACTTATGGAGAGCTTCTTGGAACTAGTTCTCATGGTTGTGACAGCACGGTTACATTTGACGTAATTGTTAATGGCCCTATTACTACGGTAACACAAAACGGCAATTACTTTACAGCGAATCAATCTGGTGCTGCTTATCAATGGTTGGATTGCAATTCGTCCAATTTAATTAATAATGCAAATGCACAAAGCATGGCTGTATCACAGAGTGGATCTTTTGCTGTGGAAATAACCCTTAATGGCTGTACAGATACATCAGACTGTATTCCTTTTATAGCGGCAGGAATACCTTCAAGTAATACAACTGATGTAAAAATCTATCCGCTTCCATTTTCAACCGAATTTACTCTGGAATACAATACGAATTCAAAACCTACTAAAATGTACATTATAAACACACTAGGCGAGTTGGTATTTGAGCAAATAATACAAACAGATTTGAAGCAAATAATACGTTTAGAAGGTTTACCTAGTGGCATATATTCTCTAAGGGTAGAAAACGATTATTCCAGTATTCAAAAAAACATTATTAAGGTCAATTAAAGGACGAACTTCCATCTAAATGCATTGATGATTTAAAAGTCCCCAGTTCAGCGTAACATAAAAATAAAAAGGTTGGGCGTAGCGTCCACGGCTACGTCCCCAGTTCAGCGTAGCACAAAAATAAAAAGGTTGGGCGTAGCCTCCACGGCTACGTCCTTTTTTAACAAGGCCTCTGGCCTGATACACACAGCACATAACGGTTTTTTTTAAACCCCGTACACATGAAGTTAAGCTTCGTGTGAAAAATAATAGGTAAGCTCCCGAAAAATTGGGGCAAGGCCTGCTTGCCACAGACAGCTCTTCGGAATTTTGGTTAATAAGATATAATAATTTGGTGTACTCGTTAGAGTAGTAAATTCTGCGCACACATTAACAACCGAACCGAGCTTTCTGATGAGGAAGGCTCGGTTTTTTAATTTTTATTCTGTGAAAATTAAATGGAATTTTATTTGACAAAATGTTAATAGGTAAAACAATTGGAAAAATCAAAAAAAAGTGTAACTTTGAGTAGAATAATTATAAATAAGGCTCTTGTTGTTTTAGTTGAAGGGGAGAGGGGCAAAAATAAGTATTTAGAATGAGGGGAATCGTTACCACTGCTTTTGCTGCATTGTTTTTTGTATTATCAATACAAAGCATTGTTTTTGCGCAACAAAACGTGGGTGTAGGAACCACTACACCGCATCCTTCTGCTCGGCTCGATGTTTTTTCAAATAATCAAGGTATTTTAATTCCTCGTGTGTTTTTATTGTCGGATACTGATGTAATTACAGTGCCGAACCCCGCCATAAGTTTAATTGTTTTCAATACCAATGCTAATATGATTGGTGGTGGCACCGGTGTTTTTTATTGGGATGGCGCAAATTGGGTGCCCGTTTCTAGCGGTGCCGGGGGATGGGGAGCAACGGGGGCTATTGGTATAACTGGTTCAACGGGCTCAACAGGTTTAATTGGACCAACCGGAGCATTCGGTAAAACCGGTTTTACTGGAATGAAAGGGAATACTGGAAATATGGGGAGAACAGGCTCTACAGGAGCTTTAGGTGCTACCGGACAAAATGGGATAACTGGTACTACTGGTACAACCGGAAGTATCGGAACAACAGGTGTTACAGGCACTACTGGTGCAACAGGCACAACCGGACTAACAGGTACAACAGGTTCAACAGGCAGTACAGGTGCAAGCGGAACAACAGGATATACAGGTGTTTCTGGAGTAACAGGTACAAGCGGTTCAACAGGAAGCACAGGCGCTACTGGCGATAGTGGTGCTACGGGTACCACAGGTTCAACCGGTACTACAGGCTCAAATGGCGATACGGGTTCAACTGGCGACACTGGTTCAACAGGTAGCTCTGGTTCTACGGGCGCAACAGGGGATACGGGTACAACTGGTGCTACCGGTGATACTGGTTCAACGGGCACTACTGGTGCAACAGGAAGTACTGGTTCAACGGGCGCAACAGGAAGTACTGGTGCTACTGGCGATACTGGTTTAACAGGAACTACAGGAACAACAGGCTCTACAGGCGCAACAGGTTCTACAGGTACAACAGGAAGCACAGGTTCAACTGGCTCAACGGGCAGCACTGGTGCTACAGGTTCAACGGGTAGTACTGGAGATACTGGAACAACAGGTGCTACAGGCAACACAGGCAGAACAGGTAATACGGGAGCAACAGGCTCAACAGGAAATACTG
>JBASCV010000297.1:0-8907 GCA_049651825.1 Bacteroidia bacterium | reverse complement strand
CATATTAGGCGTTTGTTTAGGCCATCAAGCCATTGCCGAAGCCTTTGGTGGTTCTTTAAAAAATTTAGATAGTGTTTTTCATGGTGTTGCTACTCCCATTCACGTAGTTAAGAATGATATTTTATTTAACACGATTAAATCAAAATTCAATGTTGGGCGTTATCACTCATGGGCAATAAATACAGTTGATTTGCCTCAAGAGCTTGAAATTACTGCTGTTGATGACCATAACAATATAATGGCTATTTGTCATAAAACCTATAATTTAAGAGGTGTACAGTTTCATCCCGAAAGTATTTTAACTGAAAATGGATTTGACATCATTAAAAATTGGGTATTGAGTTAACGCTATGGAATTAGTATATAAAACTGCAAAAGCCGAAGATGCTTCATTAATAGCACAACTGGCTGATAGCATTTGGAAAAAACATTATCCCTCAATTATTAGTATGGAACAAATTGAATATATGTTGAAAAACATGTATTCAAATGAACAGCTACTAAAACAAATGAGTTTAGGCCATACGTTTACCTTAGTTTACTTAAACAACAATCCCGTAGGATACATTTCAATAAGCACATCTAACAATAAAAATTATTTTATCCATAAATTTTATGTTTTAGTTAATGAACATAAAAAAGGTATAGGCACAGCATTATTTAATTACACATTAAAACAAATACAAAACGCCAAAACCATTGAATTAACAGTAAATCGACAAAATTATAAAGCCATTAATTTTTATTTTAAAAATGGTTTTACAATAAAGCAAACTGCCGACTTTGATATTGGCAATGGCTATTTTATGAACGATTTTGTGATGATTAAACACTTATAGTCTGTTTTAAATTTATTACCAATTTCCCTGACACACATTTCTCGACTTCGCTCGAAATGCCCAAATACGCCCCTATTTCGAGTGAAGTCGAAAAATGCGAAATGGCAAAATTTATTTATTTTACAAATTTTAAGCAGGCTCTATACATAACTAATAACCCTCTTATTATGCAATTTCAATAATTTTTTGTATATTAGTAAAACATTGTTTCTACAATTCGTATTTATATGAAATTAAATTTACTCTATTGTTTTTTATTCGTATCGATTTACGCTTTATTTGCCCAACAAAATCAGCTAAATGAACCGATGTTTGTGTATCAAAAAAACGCAACTATTATTATGCGTTCAGTATCTTACAACAACAGTTTGCAGTTTAATACCGATGATTTTAAACCTTTAGAATCCCATATGCGTTTTGATAATGATTGGGTACGTGCATCCGAAGTTATTTCAAGCGAACTTTTAATTGACCAAGGGTGGGTATTTTATACCGGTATTCAATCGCCTTATGATGCTAATTTATGGCTTTGCTTGGAACGTACAATTATTGGGAACAACTATCATCTTTTTTTATACAATACCATATCACACAAAAAGCAAATTTTACTTGATAATAAACGTAGTGGTGATGTAAACTATGCATTCCGTCCGCTTGCATGGTCAAAAAATGCAAATGAAGTATATATTGAAAGGTTAGAGTTTGATACAGAAAAACAACACGAAGGTGTTTTTGTTTTAAATATTACTAGTCTAGAAATTAAAGAAGTTACTATGTATGGTAATTTTATGAGCACGCCAATTTTATCACCTGATAAAAACTACTTTGTTTATACTACTACTAGCGAACAACCAAGGGAATTAATACATGGAACTGCCGACAAATTAGCAGTGTATAACATTGAAAATCAACAAGAAAACATCATAAAAGATAGCTTATCTGGTAGTTATTCTGTTTTGGGATGGTATGATAAAAATTACACACCGTTGCCCAACCACTCGCAAGTACCTTTGGCCACAGCTCAGCTCGATTTTAAGTTCCCATGGGAATCAGGTAAAACCTATTGTGTTACCCGCGATGGTTCTAATCCGCCTCCTGGTAGCCCTGGCTCAAGCAACAGTTGTGCTAATTTAGGTCCACATTCATATCCCGCAGCAATTGATTTTGATACTCCCAACAACGCCAATGATAAAGTATTAGCAGTTGCTGCTGGCACGGTTACTTCAGTAATATATTCTACTACAGGCTATGGAAATCATATAATTATTACACATTCTGACAATTACAGAACAAGGTATGCGCACTTGGCTTCTATAGCAGTTTCGCAGGGGCAAGCTGTACAACAAGGATGCTATTTAGGCATTGAAGGTACTACAGGCAATTCTTCTGGCGACCATATTCATTTTGAGTATGAATATCCTGGCGGAAGCGGCAATTTGTATTCTACCTTTACTGAATGTGGAGGATGTGTACCTCATCGTGGTTATGCTTACACTTCGGGCAATGTACTTCAACCGTGTGCTTCTATAGCCGCTCCACCCGCACCCACAATTAGTAATGCAAGTGCTTGTGGGTCGGTAGTCATAACAAGAGCTAACCCTCCTGCAGGAATTACTTATTATTGGCAAGGTACTAGTTGTGGAACAAGTACGAGTAATTCAGCAACAACATACACCGTTACTGCTTCAGGAAACTATAAATTAAGAGCTCGCAATAGTTCTGGAGTATGGTCTAGCACTTGTAGCTCTATAAATGTTAGTGTAAATCAGGCTCCTGCAACCCCACCTATACCAACGGTGAGCAGCAATAACTGTGGACCAAAAGTATTAACAAGGGCCACACCACCTGCCGGAGTAACCTATTATTGGCAAACCACCTGTAATAATAATACCTCTAATTCTTCATCCACATTTAATGTTAGCTCTTCGGGCACTTATCGTTTACGTGCAAAGTCTGGAACAAACTGTTGGTCAAGCAATTGTGCAGCAATTTCAGTAGTGGTTAATGAACAACCCAACCCTATAATTGTAGGACCCAATGCTGTATGTACAGCAAATATGGGAGCAAATTATTCGGTAAGTAATACTGGCAACAACTTTTTGTGGACAATAACAGGAGGAACTATTACTAACGGACAAAACACAAACACCGTTAATGTAAATTGGACGGGAATAGGCACCGGAACTCTCACTGTAACAGAAACAAACCCCTCTTCAGGATGCGCTAACACACAGAGCCTTGTCGTAAATGTTGGTGCAAGCTTAAATCCAATGATTACTCCTGATGGCCCTTTGCGTTTTTGCTTAGGCGATCAAGTAACATTAAATGCAAGTGCAGGTTTTGCTAACTACATGTGGACCAATGGTGAAACAACTCAACAAATTACAGTGACCCAACCTGGTAGTTATGGCGTTACTGTTACAGATGGTGCAGGTTGTAACGGAAATTCACCATTTTCGGCAACTGTAATTGTTGATAGTTTACCTCCTGTTCCTGATATTTCGTATAGCGATAATGTAATGACATCTAGCGCATTAACCGGAAATCAATGGTATATAGATAGTGTACTGATTGAAGGTGCTACTTCACAAAACTGGATTGCCGATCAAGCAGGTAATTATACCGTTGTTGTAACCAACCCATTAACAGGATGTGCAAACACTTCGTTACCTTTTAATCCAGCTAATGTTGGTATTGAAAACAACAATCAAGAAAATACCTTTATTTCAATTTATCCCAACCCTAATAAAGGTACATTTTCTATAAAATATGATCAATATAACAATACTTCACCTATAAACGTTATGATATTCAACTCATTAGGAAAATGTGTATTGCAACAAAGTAGTAAAAACAATCAAACAGATATAATGCTAAGCAATTACAGCTCAGGACTTTATATTGTATCCATTGAAGTAAATTATAAAACATTCAAACGAAAAATAGCTATTTACTAAGCTATTACACGCAATACTTTAGCTATTACTTCTTTAAACCAATAGGTATAGTTTTCTGGATTTTTTTTGATGTCTTCTAACAGTTGTTCAGGTTTAATGTATTTCCAATTGGCAACTTCATCAGCATTTACCAAAGGGGCTTTATCATAGATGCCTACAAAAACATGGTCAAATTCATGTTCGGTAAGTTCGTTGTTTAATTTGGCTTTATATATAAAATCAAACTTTTTATGCAATTCACAATCAAAGCCCATTTCTTCCAATAATCTACGATGTGCCGCTTGTTCATTGGTTTCATTTGGAAATGGATGGCTACAACAAGTATTTGTCCACAAGCCACCAGAATGGTATTTATGAAGAGCCCTTTGTTGCAGCAACAGCTCACCTTGTGAGTTAAAAACAAAAATAGAAAATGCTCTGTGCAACTCCCCTTTTTGATGCGCCTCTAACTTTTCCATCAAACCGATAGGCACATCATTTTTATCCACTAAAATTACCTGATTATTTTCCATTATTGCAATTATTTATGCGACTTTTTCGGCTTTCAAAAGTCCACTTTTTCTTAATAAAGGCTTAGTTGACGGTTCTTGTCCTCTAAAACGCTTATACAACACCATTGGGTGTTCGCTGCCTCCTTTTGAAAGTACATTATCATTAAATTTTTTAGCGATTTCAGTATTAAAAATGCCGTTTTCTTTAAAATACTCAAAAGCATCAGCTTCTAATACTTCAGCCCATTTATAGCTATAATATCCTGACGAATAGCCCCCCTGAAAAATATGTGAAAACGCACACGATGTATTAATGCCTTTTAATGGCGGAAACAATTCTGTTTCTTTTGTTGCATTGCCTTCAAACTCACTTACCGATTCTGTTGGAAGCGCTTTTAAATCGTGCCAAGCCATATCCAACTTACCTAAACCAACTTGGCGTACTGTTTGATAGCCACTCATAAAATTAGCACTATCCTTAATTTTTTGTACTAACTCCATTGGTATTAATTCATTGGTTTGGTAGTGACGAGCAAACATATCCAAACACTCTTTTTCGTAACACCAATTTTCCATCAATTGCGATGGAAGCTCCACAAAATCCCAATACACAGAAGTACCGCTTAAGCTCTCATAATAACCATTTGCAAGCATTCCATGCAAGGCATGGCCAAACTCATGAAATAAGGTAGTTACCTCGTTAAATGTCAATAACGAAGGTTTTGTAGCAGTAGGTTTAGTAAAGTTACAAACAATGGAAACATGTGGTCGTTTTTCAATACCATCGTATTTATTTTGGTTAACAAACGAAGTCATCCAAGCGCCATTTCTTTTACTTGGGCGAGGAAAAAAATCGGCATAAAAAACGGCCAAATGTTTTCCTGTTGCATCTTTTACTTCGTATGTTGTTACATCCTTGTGATATGTTTGAATATCAGTACGTTGTTCAAAGGTAATACCAAACAATTGAGTAGCCGCTTTAAATGCGCCATCAATAACATTTTCGAGCTGAAAATAAGGCTTCAATATTTCATCATTGATTGAAAAACGTTCTTTCTTCAATTTTTCAGAGTAATACGCAAAATCCCAACGCTCAATTGGTTGCGGGCCATTTAATCGATTACTCATTTCTTGCACATCTTTCAACTCCTTTATAGCTACAGGTTTAGCATATTCAAGCAATTCGTTTAATAGTTCGTAGACTTTACTTGGTTTTTCAGCCATACGCTCTTCTAGGGTAAACGTAGCATGAGAGCTATACCCCAATAAATTTGCTCGTTGATGACGCAAACTTGCTATTTCTTTTACAATCGCTTCGTTGTTACAATCATTATCACCAAAGGCTCTTGAACCGTAAGCTTTGTACAATTGTTCTCTCAATGGTCGTACTTCGGAGTACATCATAAAAGGAACATAAGAAGGATAATCCAATGTAAACAACCAAGCATTTTCTTTCCCCTTTTCTTTAGCAGCCATTGCTGCGGCTTCTTTTATACCATCGGGTAAACCAGCCAATTGAGCTTCATCACTAATCCACAATTCGTAGCTATTAGAGTCTTTTAATACATTTTCGCCATACGTAAGGCTTAATTTTGATAGCTTAGTATTGATATCTTTCAATTTATTTTTTGATTCAGCATCCAAATTAGCACCATTTCGAACAAAACCTTTGTACGTTTTCTCTAACAACATCAATTGTTCTGGAGTTAAACTTTTTTTATCAGTGTTTTCATAGGCTGTTTTTATACGGGCAAAAAGCACATCATCTAATAAAATATCGTCACCGTATGCGGTTAACCAAGGCGAAATTTCTTGAGCAATTGCTTGCAATTCGTCACTTGTTTCGGCACTATTTAAATTAAAAAAAGTACTTGATATTAACTCTAACTGCTTACCGCTTCGCTCTAACGCTTCAATTGTATTGTTAAAATTTGGAGTTTCTTTGTTGTTTTTTATAGCTTCGATTTCTGCTTTTCCCCAATCAATTGCTGTTTGTATAGCGGGTTTGTAATGTTCTAACTTTATGGTTTCGAACGGTATAGTGTTAAAAGGAGTGTCAAATTTTTGTAATAATGGATTTGTAGTTGTCATTTGTATACAAAGTTTATGATGAATGATTATACAAATATACTTTATTTTAATATGAGATTGTAACGCAAATAAAGCTTCGGCATCTGTTTAAAAATTGAACATATAAAAAGCAACTTATTTCCAATTTTTAACGTCTAAACAATAAAATTTCTATTTAAATCTCATTTTATTGTAGACAGATGTTGTTTATGTGGAAAAATCTCGTTTATTTTGGTTATACTATGCTTATGAAACAGTTAAAACACTATAAACTCATATTAGTACTCATTATTGTTGGTACTTTTATTAATCATACAAGCTTAAATGCTCAGTTAACAGTAAACAATTCCTTAACTCCTGCGCAATTGGTGCAAACTATACTTTTGGGGAGTGGAGTTACGGCTTCTAACATTACTTACAATGGAGTGGCAGTAGCTATAGGTGATTTTAATGGAACAGCTTCAAATATAGGTTTACCTGCTGGAGTACTTTTATCGTCAGGAAACATAAACAATGCTGTTGGCCCAAATAATCAAGGAGGCGCTTCTGTAGGTAATGGACGACCTGGTGACCCTGATTTAGATCAAATTATGGCGCCTACGCATAGCTACGATGCTGCTATATTAGAATTTGATTTTGTACCTACGTCAGATACCGTTAAGTTCAGATATGTGTTTGGTTCAGAAGAATATATGGAGTTTGTGAGCCCTTTCCCAGGTGGAATTAACGATGGATTTGGTTTTTTTATTAGTGGCCCAGGCATAACAGGTACGTTCAGTAATAATGCAAAAAACATAGCCATAATACCTGGTACAGCTTTGCCAGTAACTATGTTTCATTTAAATTTAAATAGCAATAGCGCTTTTTATTTTGATAATGGCAATGGATTTGGAACTGGCACAGCCCCAAACGGACAAACAGTTCAGTACGATGGTTTTACGGTTGTAATGACAGCAGCAAGCGCTGTTCAATGCGGACAAACGTATCATATTAAAATAGCTATTGCCGATGGTGGCGATAGCGCACTTGATTCTGGGGTATTTTTAGAAGCTGGTAGTTTTTCAAGTTCAGGTACAGCAAATGTGGGTCCCGATATAGCTGTAAACCAAGGTTGTGTAAAACAATTAACCGCAAAAAACTTAACAGCATCCACCGTAACATGGACTTCAATTGCACCTGGAGCGCAAGGTGCGTATAACAATTACTTAGCATGTACATCAGGCTGCCTAAACAATACAGTTACAGGCACAGCTGGTGCACCTGCATTTGTTGATTATAAAGTGTGTGGCACATCAACAGGCTGTAATCCAACAACATCGTGCGATACAGTAAGAATTAATTTTAACCCCGCACTCAATGTCTCTGTAACACCACAAAACCCTGTTTTATGCGGAGGTCAAAATTCAACAACGCTAACAGCAAATGTTACTGGTGGTTCTGTTCCTTATCAGTTTTTATGGAACAATGTAAACCCTTCTCAAAGTATAACTGTAGGTAGTGGTATTTATACTGTTGAAGTAAAAGATGCATCGGGCTGTCCGCCTGTATTAGTAACATCTACCATTACTTCATACTCAGTAGCACCAACAGCTAATGCAGGTGCTGATATCAATGTGTGTAGTCAAAACCCCACTGTTATGCTTAATGGCGTAATAAATGGTGCTACTGGTGGAATCTGGTCAGGTGGTAATGGTACGTTTAACCCAAGCAACGTAAATGCCCTTTCAGGAGTAAGTTATACACCAACACAAGCCGAAATAAATGCAGGATTTGTTGATTTAACATTAACTACTACAGGCACAGGGTCTTGCGCTCCAGCATCGGATGTTGTAAGAATAAATTACTTCAACTTTACTGAAAGTGTTAATTTTACTGTTGGTAATGTTAGCTGTTTTGGTGGTAATAATGGTTCTATCACAGTAAATGTAGTGGGCACAACAACTCCATATACTTATAATTGGTCAACTGTACCTGCACAAACATTGCCATCAATAAATAATCTAACCGCAGGTACATACTCCGTTACAATTACTAATGGTTTAGGATGTAAACTTACAACGAGTGCCAATGTTATTCAACCTGCACCCATAGCACTAGCATCAGAAATTCAAAAAGTAGCTTGTGGAGGAGGCAATACTGGTTCTATTTCTATAACACCTGTTGGTGGAAACGGTCCTTACACGTATCAGTGGAGTAATGGTGCAACAACTTCATCAATATTCAATTTAACAGCACAAACCTATACAGTTACAGTGTCCGATGTTTCAGGTTGTTCCATTACAAATAATTACACAGTTTTCGAATCATCAACGTTAAGCTTATCGCTTAATGCAACTAATGTAAATTGTTTTGGCGGTAAAGATGGAAGCATAACATCTACAGTTAATGGTGGTACAGCTCCCTATAAATATAGCTGGAATACAGGGGCATCATCACCAACACTTTCTGGAGTTCCGGCAGGCACTTACACATTAACAGTAACAGATGCTAGTGGCTGTATTGTATCTGCAAATATTACTATTAATGAACCACTAACAGTTGTTTCGGCAA
>JBASCV010000296.1:0-30570 GCA_049651825.1 Bacteroidia bacterium | reverse complement strand
TGACCGAAGTGTGCTCCGGCTTCTAATAACTCATTAAAATTTGTTCTTGATGACATTTCGTCTTTGTTTATGATTAATACTTTGTTAGATGATAAATTCTTAACGTTTACTGAATTGGAAACGTTTACGAGCTTTTTTCTGACCAGGTTTTTTACGTTCAACCATTTTAGGGTTACGTGTCATTAAACCGTCAGCTTTAAGAGCTGGTTTATGATTTGCATCCATTTCTACTAAAGCGCGGGCAATTGCCAAACGAACAGCTTCCGCTTGTCCTGTTACCCCGCCCCCTTTTACATTTACTTTCACATCATATTCGCCTAGTGTTTTTGTAACACCAAATGCTTGAGTGATTTTGTACTGTAAAACGGATGTTGTGAAATAGTCTTTGTAATCTTTGTTATTGATTTCAATAGTACCATTTCCTTTTTGCACGTAAGCACGTGCTACAGCGGTTTTTCTTCTACCAAGAGTATTTGCTACTTCCATTGTTATTATTTAGTTGTATTTAATTTGATTTCTTTAGGTTGTTGTGCTGCATGTGGATGCTCATTACCAGCATAAATATAAACATTACGTTTTAAGGCATTACCTAATTTATTTTTAGGTAACATACCGTTTACAGCTAGTCTTACTACTTCAGTAGGTTTTCTGTTAAACAATTCCTTAGGAGTTGCAAAACGTTGTCCGCCTGGGTATCCAGTATGACGAACGTATTCTTTATCCGTTAATTTTTTACCAGTTAACTTTATTTTATCAGCATTGATAATAATTACATTATCGCCCGCATCTGCATGAGGAGTAAAATTAGTTTTATCTTTGCCTCTTAAAATATAAGCCACTTGAGAGCTCAAACGCCCTAAAATTTGGTCTTCGGCATCGATTAATACCCATCCTTTGTTTACGGTTTCTTTACTTGCTGAAACTGTTTTGTAACTTAATGCTTCCACTTTATTTATAGTATTGATTAATGTTCTTAAAATCCAAATATTTTACAATTTGGGTTTGCGAAGATACGTAGTTTTTTTATTTCACACAAAATAATTAAAAAAATAATGTTGAAAAGTAACAGAAATTATCAGATTTTTATTTTGCCGATTTTGCATAAAGCATGTTTGTAGCGTTGTTTTTTGTTTTTAAGGTGTTGGTTATGAGTTTTTTAGGTGTAAATTGTGTTGTGTTATTGTTGCGTTTTTTTTGGGGTAATACTGTTATTAAATTCGCTATTTTTTGGCATAAAAAAAGCTGCATCGGTTTAGATGCAGCTTTTTAGTATAGAGAGCAATAAAACTTATTTTACAATTAGTTTTGTTGTATTTGTACTGTTTTGAGTTTTAACAGCAATTGTATAGAATCCTTTTGCTAAAGCTGAGGTGTTAATCATAGCGAAATGACGACCAGCAACCATTGAGCCTTTGTTTTCGGAATAAATTACTTTACCTCTAACATCAGCTACAGTGATTATAACTTCTGTTTCGTTAGCTAACTGAAAGTTAATTTGTGCACTTTCTACAGCAGGGTTAGGGAATACGTTTAATGATAAATCATTACGACCTAATTCTTTTATGCTTGCCGCAGGGTTAGAAGGTGTACCTCTTACTAAAATATCGTCAATAGAAATAAGATTATCGTCATACGAATTGTGGTGGAATGCGATAAATACGTTTTGATTTGCATAAGCATCTAATGCTACAGAGAATGGGCGAAGCTGACCTCTCCAAGCACTAGTTACATCTCCTGAATCTCTCTCGATATAAGTGCTATCTAAACCATGTACCAAACCTGTTGAAAATTGGTGGTTTGCAAAAATTGCAGAATCGCCAGGAACAGTTGATAAATCAGTCATTTCGGCAGCTGTAAATAAAACTTCGGTAAACGACAAATCTTCGTTGTTTGTTGTAGATAAAAGTACCTGGTAACCATCTAAATAGCGCGGTGTTTGAAATGGAGCCGATTTCCAAAATAGGGTATCGTTGTCGCCCAATTGAATATTTCTTGTAATGAACCAATTATTAGCTTGGTCAGGATTAGTAAACCATGAATTAGAAATCATTACAATATTCGTATCCATAGTAGCCCAATCAGTAGAATCGGCATCAGCAAATGCCATAGATAAGTACCAAGCACCTTGACGCTCTCCACTTGGAGAACCATCATCAAATTGATCGCCATCAAAACTGTACCAAACGCTATCAGTAATGTTTGCTGGTGGTGGTTGATTTGTAACCATTATGTTTGGAAATGAATCGGCTTGAAAATTTTCAAACAAAAGTGTATCCTGAGCTTGTGTGCTAGCTGATACACCTATCAATAAAACGCTTAAAAAAGTAACTGTTTTTTTCATGACAAATTTTAATATAGTAATTGATTATTAATTTAATTAAGATTACAAAAGTAGTTATATAATGTTATGATTTAAAATTTAATTGGCAAAACTTTATATCTGGTTCATAATAAGTGTATTGGGCATTGGTTTTATTCAATGGCCAAATGAAATGGCAATGCTTTGCAAAAATTAATATATTTGTGCTATAGGCTTTCTTTTTTTAATTTATTTAATATGGAACAAACAACAAATCAGGCTCAACAAGCAACGCGTCCAAAATTTTTGACAATACTAACTATACTTTCTTTTATTGGAATAGCCATTAGTATTGTAATGAATATACTAAGCTATTTTACCTATAAGGCAACTGCAAGTGTTGCAGCGGTTGCAGGTGCAGATGCAATTGTTGATGCTGTAGGGCTTAATTCAGGAAAATGGGCTACGGTAGTGCTTATTCAAGCATTGTTAAACTTACCAATTTTGGCAGGAGTGCTATTGATGTTCAAACAAAAAAAATTGGGTTATTACATATATGCTCCATTTGAAATTATTCAGGCAGCATTGCCTCTGATTATGGGTTTAGGTTTGTTAGGTGGCTTGTCGGCCATTGTTAGCATTGTGATAGCTATTGTTTTTGTTGTGTTATATGCACTCAACTTAAAAAGTATGTATGATTTTAAAAAAGAGTTTGTTGTTGCAGAAAAAACGCCTACAGCTAATGTAATTCAACAAAAACAAGCTGTAGCGCCTGTTGGGAATTTAAAGCCAGGTACTGTTTTTTATGAGATTCGTTTGAGTAATGTATCGTGTACTGCTGTTGGAGCAACTTTTAAGGTGGGTATGACTGTTACTGCTAAAAAGTTTGTTGTTGATATAAAAACAGGCAAAGAAAAAGAAGAGGTTATCAATGACGAAATTCAAATAGGAATGGTAAAAGCGGGTAAAGAGATTTATTTAAAAAGTTATCGATTTACCAAAACGGTTACTGCGCTTAGTTTAACACTTGATCAAAAACCTGATAAAATAGGTGTTGACCCCTATAATAAACTTCCAGAACGCGCTTAAATATTGGATACAAATACAAAAATAGCTACTGGTAATAATAGGATAAGTTATCCTGCTCATAAAACAATCACTTTGATTGAAGAGAAGGCTATTGAAAAAAAAACAGAATCAACATCTGTTACTAATTTGGTGAAAAATGTTGAAAAGCAGCCTGTAAATAATCCTGTATCGGATAATAAAACCGTTGTCAATGCTTATCCTTCGCATAAAACCATTATGCTAATTGAAGATAATGCTATTGAAAAAAAAATAGAATCAACACCTGTTACTAATTTGGTAAAAAATGTTGAAAAGCTGCCTGTAAATAATCCTGTATCGGATAATAAAACAGTTGTCAATGCTTATCCTTCGCATAAAACAATTGTTATAAATACCGATTCTGTAAAGCCATTTACAGATGTAGTAAAAGAAGGTGTTGAAGTTACTAAAAACATATCTTTTGTTGTTGATTCTAAAGTAGATGCCACTGTTGTTAAACCTCAAAGCAATAATTCACTCGCAAACCCAATACAATCAACTGCCGAATTACAAAATCAATTCAAAGATAGTTATCGTGCTCATAAAACGGTTATGTTGGAAGGTGAGCCAATTAAAACAGCTGCTTCGAATGTTGTTAATGCTACTGTTGAAACGGATAACATAAAGTTAAAAACAGGAGAGTTACAGCCTTTAGTTTCAACAAAAACAGATTTGAATATAGGTAAGGAGATAGATAACACTTTAAAATATATATATCCAGCCCATAAAA
Source organism: Bacteroidia bacterium (assembly GCA_049651825.1). Classification (GTDB taxonomy): domain Bacteria; phylum Bacteroidota; class Bacteroidia; order 2-12-FULL-35-15; family 2-12-FULL-35-15; genus 2-12-FULL-35-15. The sequence continues at coordinate 26,434 of JBASCV010000296.1, read as the reverse complement.
CTTTTTCTTTTGTTGAAAGCGAAGTGCTTGTTAATAAAGCTATTGAAGAAAACGTTGTTGTTGCATCGAGTAAAACAATAAACTCTACAGTTGAAAATAAAGTTCAAGGTATACAACCAGTAGTTGGTGCATCGGCAGTTGACACAAAAGAAAAAGTACTTGTTGCGCAAACAAAAAAGCCTATACTTTGGATTGTTGCAAGTGCTGCCATTTTGTTAACATCGGCTGCTACAATATGGTATACAAGTTCTCAAAAAAATAAATTGGAGCAAGAGATTACAGCTTTAAAACAAACAAATGCTGAGTTGGTTGAAAATGTTCAGAAGTTGCAGAAAGATTTATACTTAGATGATATTATTGCAAGAGCAGGTGTATTAGATGCGAAAAATAATATAGTTGTTCAGCAAGAGGCAATAAAATCGGATGTTGTTAGAACGTGTTTTTCGGTAATGCCAAACAAAAAAACAAATGTAGGTAAAAAAATAGTTTATATAAGGTTGTTAGATGGTAATGGAAATGTGCTTTTAAACAGCGCAAGTAATAGTTTTGAATATAAGGGTTCAAAAATTGAATACAGTATAAAAAAAGAAGTTGATTTTAAGGGTGTGGAGCTTATGTTATGTGTTGATTATAAGTTGGAAAAAAAATTAGAAAAAGGTACGTATAAAGCAGAGTTGTATAATGATGGAGTATTGGATGGCACTTCATCATTTGAGCTTAAGTAATATTAAAAAATACAATCATGGAAGAAAATAAGGAAGATTTAAAAAAGTATTTTAATCCTAAAGAATACATTACCAAAATAATTGGTGTAGAAAGTGCTGAAGATGAAGCAGAATCAATAGGCGAAGAAAAGATAAATAATTTGATTAATTTGCTTGTTGAAACTACTGATTATAAACTTAAGGAGCAAGCATTGCTAACTTTAAAAAAAGAAAAGGGTGAAGAGTTGCTATTGGTTGCAATTGCTAGTGATAAAGCAAAAGAAAAAAGACACCGATTGGTTGCTGCTTGTTGGGAATCGGAAATAAATTTTAGTAAATACCTGCCGTTTTTTGTGCTGTTGGCCATAGATAATGATTATTTGGTTTCGTTAGAAGCCATTACTGTAATTTCTACGATGGAAGGGCCGTTTGATAAAAAACAATTGGAGGAAGCATTGGTAAAAGTAAAAAATGCTAAACAAGGCATTGCCTCTGAACGAGTTGTTTTATTAAACGATTTAACTGTTACGCTAGAGGATTTGTTGCGTAATCAACAGGCATAAACAGTACTACCAACAGTGCTATATAAATACTTGCACCTGTTTTTTCTCTCATTTACAGATTATAATGCTATACGCTAATTTAAATTACACACAATTAATCAAGGCCGAAGCCAAGCGTTTAGGCTTTGATTATTGTGGTATTTCTAAAGCGGAATTTTTAGAAGAAGAAGCTCCTCGTTTGGAGCGCTGGCTCAACAATAATATGCATGGACAAATGAGTTATATGCAAAATTATTTTGATAAACGTTTGAATCCTCAAGTACTTGTTCCTGGTGCAAAATCGGTAGTTTCGTTGTTACTTAACTATTATCCATCCGAACAACAAACAACCGACTCCGAATTCAAAATAAGTAAATACGCCTATGGTACGGATTATCATTTTGTGATAAAAGAAAAGCTAACGCAATTGCTTCTCTATATCCGTGAAGCAATTGGAGAGGTAGATGGCAGAGCTTTTGTAGATTCGGCACCAGTGATGGATAAGGTGTGGGCGAAAAAAAGTGGCTTGGGCTGGATTGGCAAAAACAGCAATTTGATAAATAAAAGTAGTGGTTCGTTTTACTTTATAGCCGAGTTAATTATTGATTTAGAGCTTGAATACGATGGTGCTGTCAAAGATTATTGCGGTACGTGTACGCGTTGTATTGATGCTTGTCCCACAGATGCTATTGTTGCACCGTATGTTGTGGATGGGAGCAAATGTATATCCTATTATACGATAGAATTGAAAGAAAATTTACCTAATGAAGCGAAAGGTAAAATGGATAATTGGATGTTTGGGTGCGATGTGTGTCAGGATGTATGCCCGTGGAACAGGTTTTCAAAGCCTCACCAAGAGCCGCATTTTAAAGCAAATAAAGAGTTGTTGGGTATGAACACAGCTGATTGGCTTGATTTAACAGAAGAAACCTTTAAACGAGTATTTAAAGATTCTCCTGTTAAACGTACCAAATTCAAAGGCTTAAAGCGCAATATTGATTTTTTAATTCCTGTAATTAAGAACGAGTAACACTCTTATACACTTCTGTAATTACATCACTGTATTTGTGCCCGAACGTGCTGACACACCATACTAGTAACATCATTTTCTCTTCAGGCTTAAGCCATTTCATCGCTTTATTAAGCTCCTTGCGGAAAAGTACTTTATCAAAGCTTACTTTTTCCAAAATGTTTTTGCTTAATTCAAACATGAGTTTAATTTATTTAGTTAACTACAAATAGTTCAATTTTTGTATTTACAATTTTAAAACGTTGAACTGAGAACAAAGTTACTTTACAATGCTGTGTAGGAAAATACAAATAATGTTAAACACGTTTTGTTTGGATTTAATGCGCTGTAAATGAGTATTTTATGTTGAATTTAATTTGCTAACAATTGGATGTAGTTATTAACAGTGCATTATTTTTGCTCATTATTTCCCCAGCGGTAAGTAGTTTGTTCTATGCCACATAAATCAATAGCACGGTCAACTACTGTGGCAGCTAACTCTTCAAAAGTGTTGGGTTTACTATAAAACGAGGGGCTTGCAGGACAGATGATTCCACCAGCTTCGGTAATTGTTTGCATATTGTTTATATGAATAAGACTCAGTGGAGTATCGCGTGTAATGAGTATTAATTTTCTTCGTTCTTTTATCATTACATCGGCAGCACGCGATGTTAAATCATTTGAAATGCCAGAAGCTATGCGGGCTGCAGTACCCATAGAGCAAGGGCAAATAATCATTGCAGTGTATTTTGCTGAGCCTGATGCAAATGGAGCGAAAAAATCATTTTTATTATAAATTTTAAATGGCAATTTTTCATAATCATTATTGCCCAACTCGTATTGCCATACTTGCTTTGCATTGTCTGACATTACAATGCCTACATCGTCTAACTGTGTTTGTAGTTGTTCTAATTTTTGTAATAATACTTTTGCGTAAATAGCTCCGCTAGCACCCGTTACAGCTACCACAAGTTTATGTTTATTCGGCATTGTTTTGATTAAATTTATAGGTAAGTGTAAATGTTAATACATTATTCATTTGGCCTGGGTTGTACCATCGAGTGGCTCCTGAAGCGTGTGCTCTAATTGGTGTAATGGAATGACTGAATCGCCAATTAATACCTAAGCCTTTGTAAATGCTATAGTTTAAACCTGCATTTATTGAAATCTCATTTTTGTTGAATGGGTTTGCACCTGTTAAATTAAAAAAATTAAAAAACTCTTCTTCGCCAATTAAAAAAGCTATAGCTGGGCCTACTTCATAAGTAAATTTGCGTTGATGAAATTGGAATAATAGGGGTACTTCAATATAATCGAGTTCTAAAAAGTAAAAATTATAATCTCCTTTTTCTTGATTTCCATTGTGTTGACTGCCTTTTTGAATATACATAATTTCAAAATGTCCGGCATATTTTTCACTAAACTGTGCAGTTAATGTTCCGCCACCAATAAAACCAGCTTTGTTGTATCCACTGTAGTTATCGCCTGCAACCTGGCTAGTGCTTACGCCCGCTTTTAAACCTGGTATAAAACGCTTTTGCGACCAAAGTTTATTGCTAAGTATAACTAGTATTAGTATAACTATAATTTTATAATTTTTCATGACCCTACAAAGGTAATAAAATACTCCCGGAAGTAGCCGATTATAAGGTTTTAAATAGGTCGTATTTATGCTTTCCGTAATTAATTACTTTGTGCAGTGTAAATTACGGCTTTTATCACAAATAAAAAAAACACTGCTTTATAAGGGCAGTGTTTTTATTGTGGTTATAAAATTAAATTTAATAAGTAAGCTGACTTACCACTTTTTGCAAAATTTCAAAGGTGTTTTCGGCCATTAAATTTTCTTTATCCAGTGTTGGGTTTACCTCACAAATTTCAAAACAGCATACTTTTTCGTTTTGTACCAAACGAACGCATAAGCTACCCGCTTCTTTTTCTGTAATGCCATTACGCACGGGTGTTCCTGTGCCTTTTGAAATGGACGAATCCATACTATCCACATCAAACGAAACATAAATTAGGTTACAATTTGATAAGTGAGCAAGTGCATCACGGGCTATTTTTTCAACGCCATTGCGTTTTACTTCGGCAGTTGTAAATGTTTTTATTTTGTGTTTTTTTAGTAAAAACGTTTCTTCAGGCTCTACATCGCGTACACCAATGTAAACAATATCTTTATAGGTTATTTTGGGGCTAATTCCTCCAACTTTTTTTAATTTGTTCCATAAATCAACCGTTTCTTTATCAGGCTTGTTCATTTTGCTTGCCATATTATCTTCGGCAAGTGCCGTAGCGAGGGTCATTCCGTGTAAGTTTCCACTTGGAGTAGTGTATGGACTGTGAATATCAGCATGTGCATCAATCCAAATAACACCCAAGCGTTGCTTTGGATATGCCATTTTAATACCCGCAATGGTACCACCTGCAGTGCTATGATCGCCCGCTAATACAATAGGGAATCCATTCTTTTTTAATGTTTGTGATACCGAATTAGCTAGGCGTTCATAAATATTTAAAATGCCACCAATACGTTTTGCATATGTGTTTTTTGCGGGTTCAAATAAAAGATGGTTTTCAGTTTGTATTTCAACCGATTCAACCTGTTTAAACATGTTGCTTCCGTAGTCGAGCGCTGCAATTTTGATGGCATCAATACCCATACTTGCACCTCGTGTACCAGCTCCTATTTCAGATTTTACCTCTATAAATTTTACATTTTTCATAACAATTCGATTTTTATGTCTGTAAATCGGTTAACTAAGGTACTAAATTATATTCGAATTGACTTATTTTTTAGCAGATAAAAATATATCTTGGATATTGTATTTTTCATCAAAAAATATCAAACTAATTAAATACATTTGCATAATTTTTAAACTGAAAATTTTTGCCTCAGAATGATGGAGAACACCTACAACGATTTAATTCAACAAACATTTGATTTTCCGCAAGAAGGATTTGATGTAATTGATAATGAATTGCACTTTAACAATATTCCTTTAATGGATATTATTGAGCAATATGGTACTCCTCTGAAAATAACCTATTTGCCAAAAATAAGTTCTCAAATTCAAAAGGCAAAAAAAATATTTAATGTAGCTATTGCAAAGGCTGATTATAAGGGCAAATACACGTATTGCTATTGTACAAAAAGTTCTCATTTTGCTTTTGTTTTGGAAGAGGCGTTGAAAAATGATATTCATCTCGAAACATCTTCAGCTTTTGATGTTCCTCTTATCAGAAACCTATATAGTAATGGTAAAATTAATAAGGATACTTACATTATTCATAACGGTTACAAACGTCCACAATATCTGAAATACATAAGCGAGTTAATAAATGATGGCTTTTCAAACTCAATACCTATTTTAGACAATAAAAATGAGTTGCCATTATTGGAGAAATTATGTAGAAAAAAATTTAAAGTAGGTATTCGTGTTGCAACTGACGAAGAACCTAAATTTGAGTTTTATACATCTCGTTTAGGAATTCGTCAGGCCGACATTATTGATTATTATAATGCTAGTATTAAAAATAATTCAAAGTGCGAACTTAAAATGTTGCATTTTTTTATCAATACCGGCATTAAGGATAGTACCTATTATTGGTCGGAATTGATTAAATGTATTGATGTATATTGTAAATTGAAAAAGGTTTGTCCAACGCTTGATTCGCTGGATATTGGTGGTGGATTTCCTATACGCACTTCGTTAGGCTTTAACTATGATTATGGTTATATGGCTGATGAAATTATTCAAAAAATAAAAACCAGATGTGTTGAGCGAGGTGTTGCCGAACCTCATATTTTTACAGAGTTTGGAAGCTATACTGTTGGCGAAAGTGGAGCAACATTATACTCTGTGGTAGATATAAAAAAACAAAACGACAATGAGTTTTGGTACATGATAGATAGCTCTTTCATTACTACTTTGCCAGACACGTGGGGCATCAAGCAAAAGTTTATTTTGCTGGCAATTAATCATTGGAACAAAGAATATCAACGTATTAATTTAGGTGGTTTAACGTGTGATAGTGATGATTATTACAATGCCGAATCGCACTCAAATCAGGTATATATGCCAATGATTGCTGAAAAGCAAAAGGAGCCGTTGTATTTAGGTTTTTTTCATACAGGAGCATATCAGGAGTCGTTAGGAGGTTATGGAGGCATTCAGCATTGTTTGATACCAGCTCCTAAACATGTTATTATTGATAGGGATGAGGATGGCGAAATAACAACACGTCTTTTTGCTAAAGAGCAGAGTTATAAATCAATGATGAAAACCTTGGGGTATTAAATAATAAAAATCATTACCTTAAAAGGTAGGATAAAATAACAAGCATTTACATGAAAACGTTAAACAAACAAATTTTTATTACACTGTGCATAATTACTGTTGTGCTTATTGGGCTTGGATGCGGAAAATCAGGAAAAAATGCAACAGGCACTGTTTCTGAAGGTGTTATTGTTTATGAAGCGGCTCCTTTGGATATGGGCCATCCTTTTGCTTCGTATGCACCAAGCGAAATGACAATTAAGTTTAAAGACAACAATTGTGCTGCTTCTATGAGTGCAGGTTTGGGAGCGTTAACAGCATTGTTTATCACTAGCGGAGAAGAGCATACATTTACTCAAGTAATAAAACTTTTTTCTGATACTTATGTAGTAATACAAAATGAAGAAGAGTTGAAAAAAGAAAATGCGTTTGTTGATATGGAGATTAAACCAACAGACGAAACAAAAATGATTGCGGGCTATAAATGCAAAAAAGCAATTGTTAACATTAAAGGAGAAGAGCCCGTTCAGTACGATATTTATTATACCAACGAAATTAATATTGAAAATTCTAACTTTGCAAACCCCTACTCTAAGTTAGATGGCGTGTTGATGGAATATAGAATGCAAAAATTTGGACTTGAAATGCAATTTTCGGCAACTGCTGTAAAAAAAGAAAAAGTAGAAGATGAGGCATTTACTATTCCTGAAGATGCTGAACAAATTACTCAAGAAGAACTTACCAATAAGCTAAAAGCTTTCGAATAAAAGGATTCAATTTACTGCCACTTATTTTGCTTAGTCTATAGTATTTGTAGAACTCTATCCCTTTGCTTGCCTTATTATTGTTATAGAAGCTTTATTGGTGTATTGTAAAAAATTAGAAACTGTAAAATAAATAATTGTTATATTTATGCACTGAATTTATGAGTAACATTACCAACATGTTGCCAATTAATAATTAATGAAAAGGAAATCAATTTATAGTATTCTTGTTTTAACAACTGTGTTAGGCTTAAGCTGCGGAGATCCGGTTAAGGAAGATAATCGTATTGCTGAGGGCGTTATTACTTATGATGCTGAGTTGGTAGATGTTAATAGCCCAATGGTGGATATGGCACCTAATAAAATGGTAGTTAAATTTAAGGGTGACAAAACTACAGTTGAAATGAGCGCTGGAATGGGTTTACTAACCATGTCGTTTATCTCTGACCCTACTTTACAAACATTTTCAACTGTTGTTAAATTTATGGGGAATAGACGTGCCGTGGTTCAAAATGCTGAAGAGATTCAAAAAGAAAATGAACTATTTAACATTGAAATTATTCCTACCGAACAAACCAAAATGATTGCAGGCTACAAATGCAAAAAAGCCCGTGTACATTATAAAGGTGGCGACCCGCATGATTATGATATTTATTATACAGATGAAATAAATATTAAAAACTCAAACTTTACCAATCCTTACTACCGTATGGAGGGCGTTTTGATGGAATATCGCATTAAAAAGTTTGGTTTGGAAATGCAGTTTGTTGCCAATGCTGTAACCAAAGAACCTGTTGATGATGCTGCATTTGAAATACCTTCGGATGCTAAAATTATAACGCTTGAAGAAATGACCGACTTGTTTAACGGTCTTCAATAAATTACTTTTCAATTCTGTTTTTTACTCATCACTTATTTTTTATGAAAAAATTTATTTGCTTTGTTTTTACATGCTGTTGGACTTTTATTGTTTTTTCTCAAAAAGTTTCAGACTTTGAAGGTATTGTAAAATATGATGTTTCGTTTGAAGATGCTGGGTTACCACCCGAGGCGGTTGCGATGTTTAAAAATGCAGAAGTTAAATTATATATTTCGCCCGAAAAGCAACGCACCGATATTAATATGATAATGCAAAACTCAACATCAATAGTTGATTTGAAAGAAAAAACATTGATTAACATTATGGATATAGGTGGTAAAAAATACCTTATAAAAACAGATGAAGCGCAATTTAAAAAAGATAGAGAGGCTGAGCCAAACCTAAAAATAACCTACACAAACGAAACTAAAACCATTGCTGGTTATGTATGCCAAAAGGCAGAGGTTGTGTTGGATGAAGCTACACCCGGAATGGTAATGAATGTGTATTTTACCGATCAAATACCGCTAAACGAACTTAATCCTGTGTATAAGGGGTTAAAAGGTTTTCCGTTGGAATATACCATGAATATGGGTGGTGTAAGTATTAAGTTTATTGCAAACTCAATAACGAAAGAAAAAATTGATAAAAATGTATTTAACCTTCCAAAGGATGGTTATACCGAGACTACTGCCGAAGCGCTTCAACAGGAGTTGCTTAAACAAATGTTAGGTGAATAGTTGGTTGTTTTTTTGCTTCGTATGTTTAGGGATTAAAAATTTCCTTGCTATTTAGGTAGGATTATCTTACACACTTGCTCTCGCATAATATCCTGAACAGCTGGGTGGCGGATTGCAAATCTTTTGACTATTGGGTAGAGATTAGCTCGCACGCCTGCTTTCATACAAATCTCGAGCAGTGGGAGCAACTGGGAGGCCCAGCACTTTCTGCCGTTTTCGCTTACTTGCTGTTAGGGGGCGTATTTTTTTAGTGTGTATTTCTCCCTAAAACCACCATTTTTAACAAATGTCTTAAAGTCTTTGTTGGATAAATGTTTTATCCTATGAAATATAGTTTGCTCCTTCGTCTTTTCTTTAAGTGCTTGGTCGTCTTGTTCATTTGTTAGATTAATTGAGTACGAGTTGTCTGCATTTTTTTTGAATTGATAAATTTCCCAGTCGTTCTTTTCTGTAATACGATTTAAATAATAGTTGCCATCGTAGAACTTTAATTTATCACCTTTATTTAAATTAAAAATTGTGTCTGAGTAAGTTTCCTCGAAGATTAAGTATTTTCCCACAAAACTTCTCTTTGCCTTTTTATGTTTTCTACATATAAACGTTGTGTCTACTTTTGTCGTGTTGTAACATGATTTTTGCAATAACGAGAAATTAATTTGACGAAGAGAAATTATTATTTCTGCTGCGATTAGTTCAATAGAATCTTTGTCTTTATAAAAGTCACTAAAATACATAAGGTTATATAATGGTTCTTTATCCTTCACGATTAAGATACTATCTGAGTAGTAAAATTTTCCAATTAAGTCGGTGGGGAACGATTTTAGGGCGTTACAATTCTTTGGCATTGATTTGTCGAAATGCACAGAGGAACAACTTGTCAGTATAAGAATAAAAAGTATAAATGTCGTTGTCTTCATAAATATGCCCCCTAACAGAAACCAGCTAGAAGAAGTGCGACTTTACTTGCAGGTCTCCTTTATTGTTTTCACAAACTTAATAAATACTTACTATCATTCATTGCAAGCGCCAGCAAAAAGTTTACACTATTGAAAAATTGCGCTTGCTGCTTGCACCCAATAAGGATTTTACCTTGGTGGTGTTAGGCATAGGCTAATTTACTCCATATTTCCATTCCCATCGCATTACCACTAGGAAGTCTGTTTTTATGCTCAATATAAATGCTTTTTTTATCCATGTCTACGGTAAATTCAAAAATACCGATGTCTGGGGTTATTTTATCTGGGTCTTTTGATTCATATTGATAGATGCCGCTACCAGATAGGATGTTATTGGGATTTAAAGTTAGTGTGAAATGTTTTTTTCCTCTCGGATAAAACGCAAAGCCTTTATATTCACCTTGACCTTTGTAAACTAATTTTATTTCATTATTAATTTCTTGTCTTTTATATTCGTCCGTTCCGTCATCATAACCGATACCTGATGTTTGTCCGTTTCGATTGTAAAACTTTATACGTTTGTATGTTCCCGCTAAGTATCCGAGATGAAAATAATCACGTGATAAAATGCTTATTTCAATTAACAGTCCGAAAGCAGCGGATGTAAAAATGGCAATAAAAACTTCATGAAGGTCTTTTTGCTTAAAACATGGAAGTAATATAAGGGAAATCAAAAGAATTCCGATTAATATTATTGTGAAAAAGTATCTTTTCATAACTTGTGCCTAACTCGTTTATATCTGATACATCGCATCGCTTATCTGTCAATGAATATAGGATTACCTAAAAAAAATATCGGTTTATTTATGTAATAAACCGATATTGTTTTCATTCACGTTTTTTCAAAACGTTTACAAATTTTATTTAAAACTCTCTATTAATATCCCATTGTTCAAGGTAATCAGCCACTCTACGCACAAACTGTCCGCCTAGTGAACCATCTACTACACGGTGGTCGTACGAGTGTGAAAGGAACATAAAATGACGTATTCCAATAACATCGCCAGTAGGGGTTTCTATTACTGCTGGTTTCTTTTTAATAGCACCAACGGCCATAATAGCCACTTGTGGTTGGTTAATAATGGGTGTACCCATTACATTGCCAAATGAGCCTACATTGGTAAGTGTGTATGTACCGCCTTGAATTTCGTCAGGCGATAATTTGCCTGCACGTGCTCTTGTTGCTAAATCGTTTACTTGCTTTGTAATACCTACAAGGTTAAGCATATCGGCATTTTTAATAACAGGTACAATAAGGTTTCCATTAGGCAAAGCTGCTGCCATTCCTATGTTTATATTTTTGCGTTTAATAATTTTAGTGCCATCAACCGCTATGTTAATCATTGGAAAGTCTTTAATTGCTTTAGCCAAAGCTTCAATAAAAATAGGGGTGAAGGTTAGTTTTTCGCCTTCGCGTTTTTCAAAATTATTTTTTACTTTATCTCTCCAAAGCACAATGTTGGTAACATCGGCTTCAACAAACGAAGTAACGTGAGGCGAAGTGTGTTTACTCATCACCATGTGTTCGGCAATAAGTTTACGCATTCTGTCCATTTCAATTACTTCATCGCCTGCATTAACACTTACTGCTGGTTTGTGTGCTACAGGTGTTTCTTTTACAGTTGCAGTTGGTGTAGTTACTGGTTGTTCAACGGCTGTTGTTGAAGTGCTTGTTGTTACAGTATTTGCAGTTGCTTGTTTGTTTCGGTTAGGCAAGTATGCAAGTATATCATTTTTAGTTACTCTGCCGTTTGCTCCGCTACCTTTAATGTTTTCGAGCTCTTGCATAGTTACGTTTTCTTCTTTGGCAATGTTGCGAACCAAAGGCGAGTAAAATTTGCCTGAAGCATCTGTTTTTTCAATTGCTATTACTTCAGTGTGATTAACTGTTGTAGTTTGAGCTACGGCAGTAACTTTTTGTTGTGGTGCATCAATTTTTGTTTCAACCACAGGTGCTGTAGCATCAGTAGAAATAAGGGCAATGGCTTTACCTACTTGTACTATATCGCCTTCGTTAAACAAGCGTTTAACCAAAATTCCAGCCGCAGTAGAAGGTATTTCACTATCAACTTTATCGGTAGCAATTTCTAACACCGTTTCATCGGCTTCAATTTTATCGCCTTCTTTTTTTAACCATTTAATGATGGTTGCTTCTGCAACACTTTCGCCCATTTTAGGCATGATTAATTCTACTTGTGCCATGTGATATAGTAAGTATTATTTAGCTTTTTGTTAAAACAATAAAACTACTTATTTCAAGTTGCTTTATTGTTACAAAAATAACGTAATATTTAGAGAAACAGTTTAAATTTTGTTAGAAAATTTTGTTAGCGCAAACGTACAGTCTTCGACAGGCTCAGACTGACCACGTGCGAAGTCACATTGAGTAAGCCTTAATGTGGACATGTAGCAAGAAATTTATATTTTTTGTACAAGAGCTGTACTGTAAGTGCTTAAAAAACAGGTCTATAAGCCGGGTTCTGTTGAATTCTATCATTTATCTAGTTCTTTTGTCGCCAAAAGAATCAAGCAACCTACCCTCCGGAATTGAGCGAGCAGCTCTTAAGCTCCGGTTTATTTGGTTTTTCAACTCCCAAGGTTTACCCGAAATAGCTGTTGCCAACTATTTCCGTGAGCTCTTACCTCACGTTTTCACCATCACCACGCATTGCTTTGTGGCTGTAATTTTCTGTGGCACTTGCTGTCTTCCAAATTGCTTTGAAATCCTTCCTGTTAGGAAGTGGGATGCTCTGTGTTGCCCGGACTTTCCTCTCTTCTTCCGAAGAAGAACAGCGATAGAACGACCTGTAAGCTACAAAGGTAGTGAAAATAAGCTAGTGAATTACAATTTCGGTAGCACCAAAGCCATATTTGCTGTACGATGCATCAAAGTATTGCAAGTTTTTATAAGATGATAAAATGTTTCTCACCTCTTGTTTTAATCGACCATTGCCAACACCGTGTATTACAATTAGTTTTCGGTAATGGTTGTTGATGGCATTATCAAGGTTGAGTTGAAAATGTTTTAATTGAACCAAAATAATTTCGGCATTGCTCATTCCTTGAAAATTTTCAATCAACTCTTCAATGTGCAAGTCGAGCTCCATTTCATAAGCAGGGTTGTTACTAATATGCGGTTTTGATTTTTTTGTTTGTGTAGCTTGGTGTTTTTTCTGAAATAATAATTTAGTTAAATCGGTTTTCGATTCAAAACTAGTTTGTTGCGCATTTTCACCAATTGTGCAAACATTCATTATCAGCGCTTTTTCGGAAATTAAACTGTTTTCAATAAAGGCATTGGGTTTGTATAATCGTATTGGTTTTAATTTTACCGATTCGCTTATGGGTGCTTGGTGTTCGTGTTGTTCGGTGTCAAAAAAAAGCGCTTCAATTTTAAAGGTTGAAAAATCAATTAATTCGGTTCTGTCAATTGTTTCAATCAATAACGACTGGTTGTTAGAAATACTGCCTGTTTCGAGCGTAATAAAACTTCCGTTTTGAAACAACGAGTACGTAAACATAATTTGATACTGAGTATTGTTGATTAACCAAACGTTGATATCCGCCTCCGAAAGTTCTGCTTTATCAGGAGAGAAAGCTACGTAGATGCCGTCTGGCTCTTTTTGAGTTATTGCTGAAGGTGTTTCTGTTTTAATTGATTGTGTATGAATGGTTGTGCTACTCGAATTGTTTTTTTGTATTGTTGGTTGTGGTGCTGTTTGGTCATGAATAGGTACCAATTGCGAAATTTGGTAAGGAATAACAAAACCATCTTCAATGGTAATACCAACGGTAGTTTTATTGATAATTTTACTTACAATACCTTCGCCTTTTTCATTTAAAAAACGAACGCTATCTCCAATTTTAAAGTTCATACTACAAATTTAATAAAAATAAGAGTATGTGTTTTAAATATTGATTGTTAGTGCTCCCGAGTCGATTACAGAATAATATTTTTGATTTAATTTTTCACATTCTGATTTCCATTTTTTGATTTTGTAGAATGAGTTAGATGAATCAAATACAATTAATTTGCTGTGATATTGTTTTGCTATATCGTTTATTCGAACATTCGCATTGTTTGAAATAATTAGATAATCAAGCGTTATCACATTGTTTTTGTTTGTTGCTTGGTTTTTAGTTTTTATTAGTGCAATTTTTTTGTCGTAAAACTGAATAAAATTATCTTTAATAAACAAGTTGTTGGTTGTTATGTTGTTTGAAATTATTTGATTGTTGTTGATACCTAAATCCCACCAGTTGTGTTTTACGTGAAATAGTAACCTGCTTTGGTTATGTGCAAATGCTGTATCGGTAAGCAATACATTGTTTTTTGAATGTATAAAATCAATGGCACTTGTTTTTGGAACATTATAAATAATTAATTTTTTTTGATTGAATTGTTCGTGCTGTTCTACTATTTGTGATATAAAAATTAAAATACAGCATGAAAGCACAAATACTAAATGCGAAAATTTTCGACTAATAAAGTAGTACAAAAAAACAATAATAACTCCATACAATAACCATGTTTCAAATACTGAAATGGATATGCCTTGCAATAACGAATAAGGCCATTTTTCGATAACAATAACTGATTGATTGAGAAATAACACACACCAATTAAATGCCATTGCAATGTATGTTACCATAAATGTAATTTTAGAGAATACAAATAATGCAATGCCCATATATACTATTGCCGTTGAAATAGGAATTACAACAAGGTTGGATAATAAAAAGTAATTTGGAAATTGATGAAAATAGTGTAGTCCTAAGGGAAATGTGGCTATTTGAGCCGCAATAGAAACAGAAGTGATTGTCCAGATTTGATCAAGTAACCAATTGTTTACTTCAAATAGATTGTATAGTTTAGGTTGAATGTAAACAATGCCAATAACCGCTAAATACGAGAGTTGAAAGCCCACTTGCATAATTAAATAGGGGTCGATTGCTAACAAAAAAAATGCAGATGCCGCAAGTGTATTATAAATATTGGTATAGTGGTTATATGCTTTGCCTATAATTATAAAACTAAACATAGTTGCTGCTCGTAATACTGATGGCGATAAGCCTGTTAACGCTGCATAAAACCACAATAATAGTATTAGAATAAAAGCTTTAATTATGTTTCCGTTTTTTATTTTATCTAAAAAAAATAATAACCAATTAAAAATAAAATAAACAATAGCAACGTGTAAGCCCGAAACTGATAGCACATGAAGCGCTCCAGTACTTGAATATGCCGAAATAATATCAGCATCTAGTTTATCTTCAAAGCCTAAAAGTAGTGCCGAGCCAACAGCAAATTCGTTACCTTTAATATTATTGTCGGTCATTATTTTAAGTAGTTTGTTGCGTAAATGAACCGATTCTCTTATAATTGAATTGCCTGAGTTGATACCTGTATTAACAAATTTTTCTGATGTTACATAGGCTTGTTTATATACGTTATGAAAAGCTAAAAAGCGCTTATAATTGAATTCTCCAGGGTTTTGAGGTGGTGGAATTTCGTTGAATTCACATTGTATAATTAGCTCATCTCCATAACTGATGTGTAAAGCACGTTCATCTTTTTGTATGTAGGCCATTGCTTTGCCTGATGTATTTATCCAACCGTTATTGTTTTTTATAGCTTTTACTTCAACCACCATTTTTAGTGATTTATCTTTTTCTTGATAGGGTTCTGTAACCTTTATATGAGCCAGTTGGGTGCTTGTTGTTGTGTGTTTTGTGTAATGATTGGATTGATAAATTTCGGTGTTGAGTAGCGTAATTTGGTGGGCAATAAGAAATAAAAATAGGTTTAAATTAAAGCCATATAACCACGATGTTTTGTATGAAAAATTAAATTTTTTTACTAGTGTAGTTGTTATTACAATGGTGCCAAAAATTAAACTACTCAATAAAATAAATATATTGTGTAATGGACAATAAATAGCTAATAGAATACCAGCTAAAAAGGGCAGGAGTAAACGAACGAATGGCGTTTGATTCCACATGTTTATTTAGTTTATTTCCAGCGGTATTTAAAGTTTTCGTATTTACCTTTTATCGCTAATACAAGCTCTAGTTGAGTGGCATTTTTTATGAATTCATCACTAAGGTTGAGGTATTTTATAAAAGCCTCAAACTCTTCTTCTTCTAAATCAATAATTTCGTGTTTTATGTACAATCTAAATAAATCTTTAAGCACATCCCGCTTCATATCTTCATTTTCTAGCTCCGCAACTTTTTGTTTTGATTTTCCAAATTTGCTGAAACGTTCATATAAGTATGTTATAGGGCTTGATATTGCATCTAAATTTTCGGTTGAATACGTGCGTTTTACTCCAAGTTTATCAATGTCTTTTTGTATTTCATTTAAACTGCGTGGTGCAAAAACGGTAATTTCTTTTAATGTAAAATACAATTTTTCTAAAGGAATTAATATTTCATAATGATCTTTTTGAACAGAATCTTTAAAACTTATATTTTTTACTTTAAATCCAATAGCCGATAAAGTAAGTGTATCAGTTTTTTCTATTTTAATTGAAAATTTTCCTTCAGCATCAGCAAAAATTCCATTATTGGTTCGCTTATTTATAATCATTAATCGGGGTAATGGCAGTTTACTTTCTTTATCATACGCCTGACCATTTATTTTAATACTTTGCGATAACACACTATTGCTACTACATAAAAATAGAAGCATTGCAAGAATAAGGTTTAATATAGAGGATGAAAATTTCAAATTTTTATTTTAGTGTACATCCTGTTTTTTTGATTTGAAACTAATTTTACTTTCTTCGTTTTTGAGTAGTCGAACTATATTTTTTCGGTGTGTTATTATAACAATGATAGATATTGATATAGAAAAAATAACGAGCGCTATTTCATTTGTTTTTTGAATAAAAATTATAATAATGGGAAATGCTAGTGCAGCAACCATTGAACTCAGCGAAACAATTCTTGAACCGATGAGTGTTATTAAAAATACTGATATTGCAATTAACGCAGCACTTGGTACAATTGCAATAATTATTCCTAATAATGTTGCAATTCCTTTTCCTCCTTTAAATGATGCAAATACCGGAAATATATGTCCTATAAGTGCAGCTAAACCTAAGCAAAGTTGAAAGTGAATCAGTTCAGAGTTATTGTTTTCAAGGTTTGAATAAGTTGAAAGTAAAGTAGCAAACAAGCCTTTTAATACATCAATAATGAGTACTGGAATTCCAGCTTTTTTTCCAAGTACTCTAAAAACATTTGTAGCCCCAGCGTTACCACTTCCATGTTCGCGAACATCAATGTTGTAAAAGTATTTACCAACCCAAACGGCTGTTGGAATTGAGCCTAATAGGTAAGCAACAAATAAAAGAATTATATTGTGTTGAGTTATCATTCTTCTTCTTTTTCTTTGCTTGATTTACGTAAGAATGCTGTTTTTTTGTTGGGTGGACAAACATTGTAATAATAATCGGGTTCTCCTTTCTCGCCCGCTTTTTTACGTTTATCTTGTTTCAATTCTTTCAGAATTGTGTTAAACGCTTCGTTTGATGATACCGCCAACATTGTACCTCTTGTGTAATTGAAGTAATACCATGTAGTTGGGTCAAGCTCTAAATAAATATTTAAAATATCTCCTCCTCGTTTTTTTACAATTTCTACCTGACCATCTACAAATTTATTGATTTGGTTTTTGTTGATATTGCCAATTCCAATTTGTCCAATTGAAGTATACGAGCGTGTTTCCTTGTTCCACTTCATTTTTAGGTCGTTTATAAAGAGTGTTTTTTTCAACTCGTCAGGAAATTTTTTATAAGAGCCGTATAAGTTCAACTGAGAAATAAGTTTATCAGCTTGTTCTTTACCCATCATTTCTCGTAATCCTTTTTCAAATACTGGGCGCGATATATCTGTTGGTTTTAAGTGTGCATCAGCCACAATAGCATCGCTCATTTTCGTTATTGCATCATCGTTAAAGAAGAAATCAATAGACATAAGCATATCAAACAGCGTAGAGTCTGAAATAAGTGTGTGTGTGACATTTCCAAACGATTCTATTTTTACTTGTCCGAAATCACCACCTAAATTAACTTTCCCTTCGCCATACGTTTTACATTGCGATACATTTAAACTCAAGTAATTACCTGGTAACGAACGTTCAACTAGTTTTTCTTTATTTGATATTTTATATTCGCGTGCATTTTTGTCAAAGAATAATACACCTTCAGCTGGCAATACGTATGTATCGCTTGTTGATTTTCGAGGGGATAAAAATGCTGAATAAAAATGTGTTGAATCTGTTGTAACCATTAATGATGCTGCAATTGGTCGTCCTTCATAATCTACAGGCTCTTTTGGAATAGGTATGTATATTGATGAAGGATCAATTTCTGATTCAAATTTAAACCATGATTTACTAATTGATTTACAATCATGAACCATACGTGCACCACCATCAAATACCAAGAATGTTTTAGCTGCTTGCAGTTTTACTTTTCCTTTAAAGCCAAAGTAAGGGCTCAACATAAAATTGGCAGTATCCTTAATCTCTGTTTCTGCAAAAGTTTGATAAGTTGTATCTACACCAATATCACTAAAATAAAATGTTTTCTTCGCTTTTGTTTCATCAATATAATCGTAGTAACCTGAACCAGTATAATTTTTTCGTGCAATTGCGTTTACTGTACAATTATATAGATTGTGATATTTTGTAACAGAATTAGCCACAATTTTAGAATTGTTTAATGTACGCATTGCTGCATTTTTGTCAACGTATACATCGCCATTATCAGGATATACACGTGCATCAGCAAGATTAATATAAGTAACCCCTTTAGCAGAGATAACCATTTTCTTTAAATCGTACTTACCTGATGAGGCACGAAAGCGCAATGAATCTTGTTTTGGATGAACAGATATAAATTCAGGGCCTTCTAAATCTAAGTCATCTTTGGTTTTGGGTGCTGTTTTTCCACTACCACCAATTTCAATGTTTGCATCATCCATAAACCATTTAAAGCTTTCCATGTAGCATATATATTGATTTGCAGGAAACTGTACAATAGAACCCGTACCGTTTGATTTAAATTCTCCTAAACGTTTAGAGAAATCTACATTTGCATTTACGTTAAATGTAGAAAATGCTGTTTCGCCTGTTTCTGAGTCTTTTAATGAAAAGTTGGCCGTATCAGACGTAAATTTAATGTTCTTAAACGAAATTAATTTCGAGTCGAGTTTTGCGTTATTAAAATTAACTAAACCACTTCCTGTAAGTTCTTTTGGTGTTAAATCAAGCTCTCCGTTTATTTTAGAAATTCCTTTGTAGGCGTCAAAATCTTTATCTTTACTATTCCATGCTTGCATTATATCTTTTGCTGGTACCCAATGTATTTTAACTTCTTCGCCATGTACTGTAGGAAATTCGGGCGGTGTTTTTTGTTCATTAATATCAAATGTTTGTGCAATTGCATTTGTAGAATCTGGATAAAATGTAAAATCGTCAGATTTACTAACTGAAGTAACGTATTTAATGCTTCCTGCACCTTTTAATCCTTGATGACTTAATTTGATGGTACTATTGTAAGTTCCTTTACCTCCATATAAAGGGTATCCCTCTTCTGGTGCTTGTGTTACAAATCCTAATGAGTAATCGGGTTGTAAGCGTAGTGCTTCTCTAAATACAGGAAATATACCAGCTGTAACCATTTCTCCTTTAAAATTAAGTCCTTCATTAGAAAAGTTATCTAAACTATCAATGGTAAAAGGGTCGAGATGGAAATAAAATTTATCTTTTGGGTATTTACCATTTTGAATTTGTTTTTTTGAGTAATACGCATAAGAGTCTTTAAAGCTGTTGAATATAGGGTATTTTGGATGATTTTTTAATCCAGATTTATTACCGGGGTCATCAATTTCAAGGTTTCCGTTAATGTGCTCAATAACCGTTTTTACACGAACCAACGGGAATTCACCATAGGCATTTGCTTCTCTTGATTTTACCGTTAGTCGGAGTGAGTCCACATTTTTTAGATCAATAATAAATTTATTGTAATCAAATGAAAACTCTTTTCCAAAAAAGTCAAATCGTCCTGCATGAACAACACCTGCAAAAACAAAATCTCTATTTTTCTTTAATAGAATTTTTTGTTCTGCTGGGTAAATAGTTACGTTTTGTGAGTCGCTCATAAATATTTGATTTACGCCATAAATTGTCATGTCGTAATTCAATAAATTAATACTTGCATTTACTTTCCCTCTTACTACTGATGGAATTTGAATCACATCATAATCTAGTTTTCCTGAGCGATGGGCAATAAAATCAAACAATTTATCATTGATATGTACTTGATCGTCTTCTGCATTATAAGTTAATAAACCTTTTGCTGATAAACTTACAAGACCAGGACGAAGTTCGTTGGCCGAAATTTTACAAAATGCAGCAAATTGACCAGCTGTAAAATCACGAGTGTTGGCATTTTTTTTAGAAAAGTCACGTAATTGTATTAATGGATTTACGGGGTCTAAACCTTGCAACTGATCATATTTGTTTGGTCGGAAATAGGTTGATGATTCAAAAAGTGCATCTTCTTGAGAATTGCCTGCTAGCATTTTTAGGTCGATGGTTGGCTCATCAATTTTCCACGAAAGTTCCTCAAAATACATATCTATTTTGTGGTAACCATTTAAAAATGGTGATTTTGATATTCCATTATTGCTTCTAACAAGTGATAATAACCTGCTTTCTGTTATAAATTTCATGTTTACACTGGGGTGTGTAATAGTATCTTTATCAAAATAAAATTTGATATTAGCTCCATCAGCCGATAATTTATCTTTTGTAATTCCTATTGATTCAGAACCTACAACTAAGAATTTTTTTCCATCACGTTTAAAAATTAAAAGTGCATCATTGTCTTTATTACCAGAGCCAATAAACTTTGGACCACGCATGCTAAATCCACCATCGTAATCAACATCTTTTGCTATATCTTCAATTTTCATTCGTTTACTATATGAGTCAAAACGAGGGTAAGAAATATTTGCTCCTTTTTCAGAAACTACTTTTTCTGTCAATCTTCCTTTTAGTGGCGTTTTAAAATAGTTGTAATTATAAAATGTAACCGAATCGGCTGTAAATCCACTTGTTTTAAGTGTTATTTGATATTTTTTTAATTCTGCCCACACTGTATTATCCTCAAATCCTGCTCGTTTCCAATTCACTTTCCCATTTTCGCCAGTAAAAATACCTGTGTAGGGATAATAAACTCCTTTTGTATTGTATACTACACCACTATCATTTTGATTGTTGAAACAACGTAAATTTAAATTTGGAAATATAACTACTGGCACAGTATCGTATTCAAACATGTAATTGTTGTTACTTGATGAGTAAGATACTACAGCCGATTTATAAAATGTATTGGAGATAAATAAGTTTTCACTCATTTCGAGATATTCGGAAAAATACTTCATAACTTTTCCATTCAAAATTTTTGTTACACACTCTTGCCAACTAATGAAGTTATCTTCACTTTGGTTTGATTTAACAAAGTTCATAACGGATGTTAGGTAGCTTTTGTATTCGGGCAAAATGCGCATTTTCTTTTTAATCATTAAGTTGCACGATGCGTAGGTAGCCTTTTTTAGCTTATCGCTATATTTCGGAGAATTCCACAATAGTGTAAATTCCTCCATAAAGTCTTTAATTTCTTTTTTACCCATGTTGGTTACTTCAAGCGTTGTTTTTAGCTCAGTTAAAAACACTATAGGGTCTTCAGTATATTGTTTTATAGGATTGATTTGTGCAAACGTTGTTAATGTAAGTGTTACTATCAATAGTAATGCAAAAAGATGTTTAATGTTTTTCATTCTTTATTTTATAATGAGGATAAATTTATATTTAATTATTTTTTGTAAAATGTAACATGGCCCATTTTTCATTTACCTTTTTTTCAATTAGTGATAAATCAAGCGAAAAAGCCTTTTCTGTTAGTTCATTAATATCTGTTTCAAAAAAGCCACTAAGTAAAAGATTCCCATTTTTTTCGAGCACATTTGTATATATGGCCATATCACTTAACAAAACATTTTTATTGATGTTTGCTAATATAGTGTGAAATACTTTTTTATCCAAAAGTGAAGCATTCCCTTTATGAACATCTACTGAGTTGATGTTGTTTTTTTCTAAATTTTCAAGCGTGTTTTCAAAGCTCCAGTTATCAATATCGATAGCTGTTATTGGTTTTGCATTCATTTTTGCTGCAAGTATAGCCAATACGCCTGTTCCACATCCCATGTCTAATAAGGCTTTGTCTGTAACATTCAACTTCATTAACTTTTGAATCATTAATTGAGTGGTGTTATGGTGACCAGTACCAAACGACATTTTCGGTTCTATAATAATATCAAATTCATATTCTTTATCTTTTGCATGAAATGGTGCTCTGATGATACATTTTCCATCTACATCTATTGGCTGAAAGCTACTTTCCCATTCTTTATTCCAATTTTGTTGTTCAATAATTGTTGTTTTAAAATTAATTTTAAAAACGTTTGAATAGTTTGAAAATATAGTATTTACTTCAGTTGCACTATACTTAGCCGTTTCAATATATGCCGAAAATCCTAATTCATTTTCAGTAAATGTATCGAACCCTATTTCTGAAAGTTCAGCAATCAGTACATCGCTACCTTGCTCTTTAGGTTCAACATTTATAATTAGTTCGGTATAGCTCATTTTTAATTAATTAAAAAGAATTAATAATAGTAACAAACTCATCGGCTTTTAGCGATGCTCCACCAATTAAGCCTCCGTCAACATCAATGCATGCAAATAGCTCTTTTGCGTTTTGTGCATTGCAACTACCACCGTATAGTATAGGTGTTGTAGAAGAAATTTCTTTTCCGTATTTTTTATTGATTTCTGCTCTAATGTGATTATGCATGCCTTGTGCTTGATGAACAGAAGCTGTAACTCCTGTACCAATAGCCCAAACAGGCTCATAAGCAATAATTACTTTTGCAAAATCGTTAGTACTTAATTGAAATAAACTCTCTTTCAGTTGTTTTGAAACCGACTCTAGGTGCTTGTTATTATTGCGTTCTTCAAGGTTTTCGCCAATGCAAAAAACTGGAGTTAAATTATTGTTGATTGCTACCGCTACTTTTTGACCAAGCAATTCATTGTTTTCATTAAAATAATTTCTCCTTTCGGAGTGGCCTATAATTACATAGTTTGCTCCTGTTGAAGCAATCATTTCTGCCGATACTTCGCCAGTATAAGCGCCTTTTTCAACATGATGACAGTTTTGTGCTGCAACCTCAAGATTGTTAATAGATTTTACTTTTTCGGAAATGCTTGCTAAATGAATAAATGGTGGTGCAATTATTGTTAAAACATCAGTACTGTTTGATTGGCTTAATGTACTAATGATGCTATTAACCAGTTGAATGCCCTCGTTGAGGCTTTTATTCATTTTCCAGTTTCCTATAACTATTTTTTTTCTCATGTTTCAGTGCTTTTATTGTACTCGTACACGTGGATCTAGTATTCCATAAACAATATCAACTAGAATATTTATAACAACAAATATTAATGTAAATATAAGTGTAGCACCCATCACTACAGGTAAATCGTTTTTATTTAATGCATCTACAACTTCGTATCCAATGCCTTTCCAATTAAATACAATCTCTACAAAAACTGCGCCAGCCATTAATCCAGCAAACCAGCCCGAAATTGCTGTTATTACAGGGTTTAATGCGTTTTTTAATGCGTGTTTAAATACTACTTTGTAAAAACTTAATCCTTTGGCAGTTGCTGTTCTTATATAGTCTTGAGAAAGAACATCTAAAAGCGAACTGCGTGTAAGTTGTATAATAATTGCTAACGGACGTAAGCCTAAAGTAATTGTTGGTAAAATAATATTTTGAAGCGTAAGATGTTCTTCCCCAAAATCGTTGGTGGTGAATAATGAGCCTACATTATTGAGTCCTGTGTAATCGCGTAATATAAATCCAAAAAGCCAGGCTATAATTAAGCCAATAAAAAAGGAGGGAAGCGACATGCCAAATATTGCAAATACTAACGAGGCTTTATCAAACCATGAGTTTTTTTTTAGTGCCGAAAATATTCCTAAAAAAATACCAACTACCGAGCCAAACAATATAGATGAAAACGCCAAAGCTGCTGTTTCTGGTAAGGTTTCAATAATAATATCAGAAACTTTTCTTTTAGTGATATACGATCTTCTTAGGTAAGGAAATTTTAATACAACAGCTTTTGATGAGCCAATTGAAAATAGTTTTAACGTAGAAGTATATTTATCAGGGTTAAGATATAGATAGTGTGTTTCATCAATAATATCGTGCACAGATATTGGTGACAAATCATTAATATACATAATGAACTGTGTCGACATTGGTTGGTCGCGCCCCAAATCTTTATTGATAGCATCTATCGATGCTTGATCAGCTCTTTGTCCAAGCATCATGCGGGCTGGGTCGCCAGGCAACACATTAAATAAAAGAAATACTAACGTTATAACACCAAGCAGTACAAGAAAACCGTAAAATAAACGTTTTAAAATAAATTTTATCACAATCGTACTACTTCTTAAAATGTTTCTCTTTTACATCGTTATATGATGGAAAAGAATGATAATGCCACATGTCAATAACCGTTCCTCCTTTTAATAGCATTAATCCAGGGTTGGAGCGTATCATTGTTTTTAAAACAGTGCCATCACAATTGTAAAAATCAATGTTGGTTTTTACTTCTTGTTTAAATTGGTCTATTGTTTCTTTGGTTGAAGCAGTTAATGCAATAAACGATACGCTATCTTGTTTACACAATGCTAAAAAATCATTTACTTTACCAAACACATCTTGTTCTGCTTTATCCAAATCATAGCAAATCAATAAAAAGTTATAGTTTGGATTTTCAATAATATCTTGCGTATAGTCAGAGCCTTCTAGGTTTGCAATCGAAAAATCTTTCACTTTGGGTTCAACACCTTTTTTGGTTATTTCAGTGCGGTTGCTCACGTAATCGTATATTTGATCCCAGTTTTCAGGCCAAGCATCAACCTCTTTGGTTTCGCCTGTTTTTTTATCTTTTAGCAAGTAAAAAAACTTCACTTCATCTGGTATTCCTTTGGTTTGTTCTGGAAT
This sequence comes from Bacteroidia bacterium, assembly GCA_049651825.1. Classification (GTDB taxonomy): domain Bacteria; phylum Bacteroidota; class Bacteroidia; order 2-12-FULL-35-15; family 2-12-FULL-35-15; genus 2-12-FULL-35-15. The sequence continues at coordinate 1,421 of JBASCV010000296.1, read as the reverse complement.
GTTTTTCCCAATAGCATAAGGCCTAAAATCAATCACAGGTAAGTAATTGTAAGTGTAGATAGGAAATGCAGTTGATGCTATTACAATTAACACAAGTAATGCATTTTCAAAACGTAATCCAAAAATTGGCTGAATGTGCTGTTGGCCAATAAATAAAAGTATAATTAATACCAATAAAATTAAATCTTTTGTAAACGATTCCCAAGGTGTTAATGGAATAGCATCGCCAAAGCAACCGCAGCTTAGTACTTTTTGGAAATAGGCTGAGTAAAATGTTAAGAAAGTGAAAAACACAATCATCAACAAAAGCAACCATAACGTTAGTTTTATACGAGCTCCCATCAATAAGGTAAAGCCCAATATAATTTCAAACACACAAATAAATATAGCCAACGGTAGTGCTATTGGCACTAAAAAGTGAGTTCCAAATACTTCAAAATATTCTATCAGTTTGTAAGAAAAACCGATAGCATCATTAGCTTTTATAAAGCCTGAAAAAATAAATAGCAAGCCTACTAAAATTCGGGCAATGGTTGTTACAATTTTCATAGTTACAAATATTTTATTTTAAAATTATCAATTATTAATTATCAATTTTTATCAGCGCAAACACAGAATAATTAATCATGTCGTGAAAATTTGCGTCAATGCCTTCTGATATAATCGTTTCGCCTTTATTGTCTTCTATTTGCTTAATGCGTAGCAATTTCATTAAAATCAAATCAGTAAGCGAACTTACACGCATATCTCTCCATGCTTCGCCATAATCATGGTTTTTGTTTTCCATAAGGCTTTTTGCTTCGTTAGCATAAAGGTCATATAGCTTGCTTACTTCTTCAGCTGGTAAATCCACGCGCGAGTCGTTTTTTAGTGCAAGTTGAATCAGTCCGATAATAGAATAGTTGATAATTCCAATATATTCTGATTTTACATTTTCACTTATCTTTTGAGTGCCTTTATCCTCAATATTTCTGATACGTTGTGCTTTTATAAAAATTTGATCTGTAATGGAACTTGTACGTAAAATACGCCATGCTGTACCATAATCTTTCATTTTTTTGATAAAGATATCTTTGCACAAACCTATTGCTGTATCGTATTGAGTGCCTGTTTTATTCATAGTACTATTTAGTGGTAAATGCGTTTTAGTATTCATAATTTAGCTAATTTTAGAATCCTAAAGATTAAAACATCTTAAATTACAAAAATAATGACGCTGCAAGATACAGCTTTTTACGAAAAAAAAATACAACAGTTGTTCACGCCCAGTGCTCAACCTATGGTAATGGGTATTTTAAATATTACCACCGATTCTTTTTTTGATGGAGGTGTTTATTTGTTTGAAAATCAGTATGTTGGTAGGGCTTTGGAGATGCAAAAGCAAGGTGTTGATATAATTGATATTGGTGCTTGTTCTACCC
>JBASCV010000295.1:0-17542 GCA_049651825.1 Bacteroidia bacterium | reverse complement strand
TATATGTGGGAGGTTATTTCACACAAGCAGGTACTACATCAGTGAATAATATTGCCAGGTGGTTTTCACCCAATACGTCAGTAGAAGAAAAAAAAAAAGAAATAGAATACCTCGGTAACAATATACCTAATCCGTTTAATAATACTACTTCCATTCCTTATTTTATACCTAAAGGCAGCAAAGGGATACTTACAGTAAATGATATGCAAGGCGGGCTTATTAAAACCTTTACTTTAAACGAAGGCAGTGATAAATTAGAGGTTTCACTTACAGACTGCAGCAGTGGAGTGTATTTTTATACTTTAGATATTGACGATGGCAGGATAATCAGACATAAAAAAATGATTTTAAACAAATAGTATGTTCACCAAAAGCAAACAAAGAAAAATATTTACTGTTTTGGTGTGGATGTTAAGTCCACTTTATTTTTGCGGTCAAAACTGGGGTAATGTGGGCGGTGGAACCAATAACTCTCCTGTGTACTTTGGAGAATATAATAATAAATTAATTGTAACTGGCGGTGATATGTTTGGAACAAAAGCCATTAATGTTGTTGCCTCTTGGAATGGTAGTCAATGGGATTCGCTTGGTGCTGGTCCATCTTTTGGCGGCCCCTTTGCTTATTCGGTATTCGATAATCAATTGTATGCCGGGGGACAATTTAATAGCATGGCAGGAGTTCCTAATACGTATAATATAGCACGTTGGAACGGCAGCCAATGGTTAAGTGCAAGCAGCAGTAATAATGTTGTGGGCACTATAAAATCCTTAATCACCTATAACAATGAACTTTACGCGGCAGGGAATATTACAACAATGGATGGGGTTAGTGTAAACCGTATTGCCAAATGGAACGGCAGCAACTGGAGCAATGTTAGTGGTGGCGTTACCGGAGGCTTTGGTTATATTAATTGTATGGCGGTATATAAAGGTCAACTCTATGTAGGGGGTGATTTTGGTTATGCAGGAGGTAAACAAACCAATTATATTGCCCGCTGGAATGGAACAGTTTGGGATTCTGTTGGAATGGGTCTTGATTATTTTGTTACCTCTATGGTGGTTGATAGTGTTGCAGATGTATTGTATGTTTCAGGGGCATTTGGCCATGCAGGGAGTATGAATACCGTTGCAATGGGAGTTGCCAAATGGGATGGAACCACTTGGTCGGCAGTGGGTGGTGATACTTTAGGGGGGATTAGAACGCTCGAAATATACCACAATGAACTTTATGCAGCGGGGACTTTTGTTACACAGGCTCTAAACGGTGAATATTTAAAAAATATTTGCCGTTGGAATGGCAGTCAATGGCATTCGGTAGGTGGTGGGACTAACGAATCGATTTCCGCCTTAAAAGTTTGTAAAGATACCTTGTACGTAGGTGGAGATTTTACGCAAGCAGGCAACACACCAGTCAATTATATTGCTAAATGGTTTTCACCCAATACCTCAGTAGAAGAAAAAAAAAATGAAATAGAATACCTGGATAATAACATCCCTAACCCATCTAATAACAGCACTCAAATTCCCTACTTCTTGCCTATAGGAAGTAAAGCCGTTCTTGAAATACATAACTCAAAAGGCGAACTTATCAAAACCTATTCTTTAACTGAGGGCAGCAATAAATTACAAATTTCGCTTGCAGAATATAGCAATGGTATTTATTTCTATACGCTTACCATTGACGAAGGAAGAATAATTCGACATAAAAAAATGGTCTTGAACAAATAAAATGTCCATTAGCAGAAAATATATAAAAGCATTTAACCTTCAGGTTTTAATGTTAACCGTTTGTTGTTCCTATTCACAAACCTGGTATAGTCTTGGGGAAGAGTTGGGCGGTAATCCTTCGGCTCTTTACATGTATAATGATAAGTTAATTGTAGGTGGTTGGTTTGACTCTGCCGGAGGACAAAGTGTAAACTATGTTGCCTCATGGAATAGCACAAATTGGGAATCATTGAGTACTGGGGCATCTAACGGAGTTCCACTCTGCTTTTCATCTTTTAACAACCAACTGTATACTGCTGGCCAGTTCACAAGCATGGCTGGTGTCCCTTATACCTATAGAGTAGCACGCTGGGATGGTAGTCAGTGGTTAAGTGCAAGTAACAGCAATAATGTTGTAGGCAATATAACATCGTTAATTGTCTTTAATAATGAACTTTATGCGTCAGGTAATATAACTACGATAGATGGACTAAATGTAAACCGAATTGCTAAATGGAATGGCAGCAACTGGAGTAATGTTGGAGGTGGTGTTACAGGTGGTTTTGGTTTAATTAATTGTATGGCAGTATATAATAATCAATTATACGTAGGGGGGAGTTTCAGTTACGCTGGAGGAATATTAAGTCAATACATCGCTCGTTGGAATGGCACACAATGGGATTCTGTGGGGAGCGCTTTAGGGGCACTAAATGATGAACCGTTTACAATGGTTGTGGATACAGTTTCAAACGTGTTGTATGTTGGAGGTGGTTTTACAATGGCAGGTGGTGTGCCAGCAAAATATGTTGCAAAATGGGATGGAACTAATTGGTCGCCAGTTGGAAATCCAATTACCAATGGTGCAATTGTCATGAAAATGTACCACAACGAATTATATGTTGGTTGTCAATCCACTCATGCACAAGTGGCAGACACCATTATTGCCCGTTGGAATGGAACTAACTGGTATCATGTTCAGGGGCCTAATAATACAGTTTCTGCATTAGAAATTTATAGAGATACGCTGTATATTGGTGGCGATTTTACACAAGTGGGGAACATCTCAGCTAATTATATTGCCAAATGGTTTTCACCCAATACGTCAGTAGAAGAAAAAAAAAATGAAATAGAATACCTGGGAAACAATATTCCAAACCCGGTTAAGAATACTACATCTATTCCCTATTTTGTTCCCACAGGAAGTAAAGCCATTCTCGAAATACACAATACAAAAGGTGAACTTATTAAAACCTATACTTTAAACGAAGGCAGTGATAAATTGCAGGTTTCACTTACAGAATACAGCAGTGGAGTGTATTTTTATACTTTAGACATTGACGATGGCAGGATAATCCGCCATAAAAAAATGATTTTAAACAAATAAATATGCTTATTAATAGTAAACATAAAAAAATACTTACTGTTTTGGTTGGGGTGTTAAACACCTTTTGTATCTACTCCCAAACATGGAGTGATGTGTGTGTTACTAATTTTTTCGAAGAATAAACTACATTTGATAAAAAATTATGGCTAAAATAACTATTGAAGAATTATATGATTCTGGTGGTGTCAAAATCGATGAGATAAAATTTGACGCAATCGAAGTACCAAGAATCGGTGAAACTGTTTCGCTTAGACTTCACGAAGGTGGGGCTCAACCTGTTAGTTATTTGGTTGTCGATGTAGTTAGTTACTTTTCTTATTTAGACAAAGAACAAAGGGACCACGGAATACGTGTTATAGTTAAGAAAAAAGACTAGATTGCAATCGAAATTTTAGTGTGTAGTTTTGGTGTGCAGTTTTGTTTCATTGTAGATGTTTTTCTACCATTTTGTTTTGATTTGCTTGATTTTGGAGGCGAAACGTGGCTCTTAAAATCCTGTGTCCATTGCGGACGTATCGGTTCAAGTCCGATCCCGGGTACTCAAAGAGACAAGCGATTTGGCCTTGTCTCTTTTTTTTTATCCAGATAAATTTGATGAGGTGTTCACTAGCAATTTTAAACGTTGTGTACTTTTGGGGGAGGTAAGGTAACAAGAATAAAATTTATGGAGTAATATTGATACGATAATGAATCAATTTGGGTAAGCAGGAGCTTACCCATTATTTTTGTTACTAAAACCTCATACACATTGCCAACGCTTCATCTTAGTGCCTACATTTTTGAGATCTTACCGCTTACTAGGGGAAGCTTACAGTTGTTATTTCGTTTCTGTTAAAGTTCTGTTTTTTATTGTTTGTGTCAATTCAACAAGTTCTTTAATAATCTGCTCGTTTATTACCTTTTCATGATTTTGCAATCCATGGACAATTTCATTTCTTGTTTTACGAATCAAATCGAGCCGATGTAATTCAATATCTGAGATAATCTTGTTTTTATGCAAGAATCTTATTGCGTCTAAAGGCATTCTAAGCTTTTCATTATCATCGAGAACAAATGACATATCTTTGGTCATACGTTCAAATTGAATCCATGAGTTCATGAATTTGCCAAGTAAATCTGTTTTATCTTCTTTGTCTTCAATTAACTTAAATCCAAAAAGATTAAGAAACAAAAGGTTCGCTATCTCAGCATAAACTTCCACATTTGTTCGTTCTACGGTTAATCCATTACCTTGATGGTATAGTTCATTTCGTAATCGATGAAACCATTCAATTTCACCCAAGTCAATCCCCTTAATTTTATCAGCGGCATACTGTTCTAATCCATCCAACAGTTTTGGAAAACTCTCACTCATTTCTGAATAGTCCTTTCGCGAAATCTGAATCCCTGTAATCCTTTTAGGTAATCCCAGAAAAGTCTTAATCATCAGCTCTACCGAATTGTCAATACAAATCATCGCAATCCTTCTATTAGAATCATTGTCCTTTTGAAGAAGGCTTAATCCATGTCTTAAAAGTTCTCCTGGTCCAGATGCCCAAGGTGGATTAGTCTTATTTGTCATTAGTGTAGAATTGTCTTTTTACAATGGCGCACAACTCCCTTATAGGAGCATATTTTTCACCCCAATCTTGTTAAATTTCCAAAATAAGGATGTATTGTAGTGTTCATTTTCCCTTACTTCCCACTCCTTTTCTTAAACTCATTAATTCCTTCATCCAACCAACCAATATAGTTTTGAATATCAGGGTTATAACCAGACGTTTTTTGTGTAAGCATTTGCTCGTTATGGTCAATTAAAATATATTGAGGCTGTGCATTTGTTTTATACACGTTGGCTTGCATATAGCTCCATTTATTGCCAATGGTATTTATTTTAAAATCCAAGTCGCCCAATTTTTTTGTTGTACGTTCGCTTTCAGGCAGTTTTGTTTTGTCATCCACATAAAGTGAAACCACCACCACATCATTTCTCAAACGCTTGTCAACCTCAGCGTCTGTCCATACTTGCGATTCCATTTTACGGCAGTTTACACAAGCCCAGCCTGTAAAATCAATCATCAAGGGTTTGCCTACTTTTTTGGCATACGCCAATGCTTTATCGTAATCGTGAAAACAAGGTAAATCATTTGGGCAATGTTCTTTGGGGTGTTCCATTGTTGCAGTTTCACCGCTTGATTGTGTACTTATGCCGTGTGGCGATTCGCTATAAAAATCAGGAGGAGGGAAGCCACTGATTAATTTCAATGGTGCTCCCCACATACCTGGAATTAAATAAACAGTAAACGAAAACGTAATGATTGCAAAAAATAAACGTGTAACGGATAAGTGTTGCAACGGACTATCGTGCGATAAGCGTATCCAGCCCATTAAATAAATGCCTAATAAACCAAATATCACTACCCATAGTGCAATAAATATTTCGCGGGTAATGATGCCTGCTTGTACTACTAAATCAGCATTAGAAGCAAATTTTAGAGCCAATGCCAGTTCTAAAAAACCCAATACTACTTTTACTGAATTTAACCACCCGCCCGATTTTGGTAATGAATTTAACCAACCCGGAAACGCAGCAAATAGCCCAAATGGCAAGGCTAATGCTACAGAAAAGCCAAGCATACCCAAAAATGGACCTTGGATACCACCGTTTACAGCCGCTTCTACAAGCAAGGTACCAATAATAGGTCCTGTGCACGAGAATGAAACCAATGCCAGTGTAAATGCCATAAAAAAGATGCCAATTAAGCCCCCTTTATCGCTTTGCGCATCTATTTTGTTTACAAATGCCGATGGTAGTACAATTTCAAAGGCTCCTAAAAAAGAAATGGCAAATACAACCAACAATACAAAAAACGCAAGATTAAACCATACGTTGGTGGATAGTGCGTTTAGTGCATCGGGCCCAAATGCTTTGGTAACGCCCAATCCTAACAATACATATATTCCTATAATTGATGCCGCATAAATGAGTGCATTTGAAATTCCTTTAGCACGAGTTTTGCTACTTTTTGTGAAAAAACTCACAGTCATAGGTATCATCGGAAATACGCATGGAGTAAGCAATGCAGCCAATCCGCCTAAAAAGCCCGCAATAAAAATGCCCCACCAGCTTCGGCTTTCTTTTGTTTCAGGTTCTGAAACTACTGCCGCTGTGTTTGTTGTTTCGGCTGTTGTAACGGAAGTCGTTGAACTTTGTGTTAATGAATCATTTGGCGTTTTTTGCTGTGCACGCAATGCAAAGGTTTGATAAATAGCATTTGAATCGCAGTTGCAAGCAGGTGTTGTAGTGTTTGTTGACGAATTATTGTCGCTCATACATGCGCTTGTGCCTACAACATTAAAATTAAACTCTACGGTTGTTGGTGGCAAACATTGACTTTCGTTACATACCATAAATTCAACTTCGCCTTTGATGTCAATTTTTTTATCGGTTTTGAGTTTTACTTTTTGTGTAAACACTGCTTGGTTTTCAAAAAATTGAAGCTCGAAATTCCAAACTGGTTCGAACTTTTTGATGAGTTTACTTTCTGTAACATTGCCTACAAGTTTGTAGCTATCATTTTTTGTAAACTTAAATGACGTGGGAATAGGGCCTTCATCGCCATACGATTTTTGGCCATACAAATGCCATGTTTTATCAATATTAGCATTAAATACTAACTCGTATTCACAATCGTTTAGTTTTTTGGTTTTGAAATCCCATTTTACGGGCGCTAAAATTTGTGCTCCTAAATTGCTTACTAGGCTTGTGAGTAGCAAAAAAAGTAATGAAATTTTTAATAGGTACTTCATAAATCAGTATTGGTTGGTTTGTATATGCTACATTAATGACTAATAATACATACGTACTTGTGCTGTTATTAGATTAATGCTCTTTTTAAATTTTTAGTCAACTATTTTACTTGTCATTTCGAGCACTTCGACTAAGCTCAGTGCAGGCTGTGCCGAGAAATTTTTTCACTATCGAATACTTTTGCCATTAATTCAAAAAGTTCCTCCACTTCGGTTGGAATGACCCTGTAACTAACTATTTTTTACTAATATGTAACATGTTTGATATAAAAGTAAAAAAAATAGCCCCATAACGGAGCTATTTTAACATAAATTGGAATTTAATAGACATTATTTTATTTCATGTATGCGATGAATGGGTATTAAAACACCTTGCTTTAAAATAACACGTTTGTCGGTAACACCCCAAACGGTTGTTTCAACTTGCTTAACGCCTTCAGAATCTTCAAACACAATTTTAATTTTGTTGTGCTCCAAGTTTCCTAATTTTAGAGCTCTTTCTAAATCAGCTTCTCTTAGTCTGATAGCATCTTTTGAGGTTAATACCTCATTCTCCGGAAATTTTAAATCGCGAATGCTTTCTTTTTCAACAAGAGTTGGTTTGCTTATGTTTGTCGCGTCTGTCATGGTGCTATAGTTTTACGGGTTAATAGAATTTAACTGTTAAAGTAATCAATTTGTACGTACTTAAAGTCAATAACGTTACACTTTTGGATAAAACGTTTTCAACAAGTTTTTAACCAATGTAATTGTTTAATATTTTGATTATCAGGCTTTTGTGTTTTTGATTAAGTTGATTTGAACTATTTTGGTGCTTTTTTCGGTGATTTTAAATCGCTCGTCAAGCCGTAAACCCATTATCCATACAATTTTATTTCCCGAAGTGAGTACCCAAATATTCTCTTTTTGGTAGAGCGATAGTTTTTTATCAATAAAAAAATCGCTTAATTTTTTTTTGCCTTTCATGCCTAAAGGGTAAAAGCTATCGCCTTGTTTCCATTTGCGCACAGTAAGTGGAAACTCCAATTTGCCCCAATCAATAAAGGCTTCAAATGCATTGTTTGATAATTGTGTTTTTTCGACTTTTATTGTTTTTATTTCTAATTGTTGATTACTGAATACGAGTGTTTTTTGATTTTTTTTAATTGTAAATTCTTCGTCTGTCGTTTTTTTATCTGTAAGCTTTTCTATTAATAGCGCTTCTCTATCTTTTATAATGCGGTGTGTTGGTGATAAAAACAATTTACCTGATTCAGCATCGAGTGCTTTTTCAATTTCGTAAACGGTGGTAGCATTAAAATCAAAAGGTTTTAAAAACTCATATAGGTATGTATTTAAAGGTGTTAGTGCTTTTAAGGCTTTAATTGAAAGTGTTGTAGTATTTTGTTGTTTAATTACAATTGAAGCGCGTTTGTTTTCAATTTCGTTTTTATAAATAGCTTCTGTATCAATTAGTTGCTGAATGTTTTTTTCAAAAGCGTTTTCAAAGTTTGGATTTATTTCTTTTAAAACGGGAACGATATGGTGTCTTATTTTGTTGCGTGTATATTTGTCGGAAGCATTGCTGCTATCTTCTCTGAAAATTAATGTGTGTTTTTTTGCATGATTTTCAATCTCTTGTTTTGTTGCAAACAGTAGCGGTCTGATTACATTTCCTTGTTTGGGTAATATCCCGTGTAGGCCGGAAATTCCCGTTCCTCTGGTAAAATTGATTATGAATGTTTCTATCGAATCGTTTAAATGGTGTGCGGTAGCGATAGTTGCATACTTGTTTTCGGTTCTAATTTTTTCAAACCATTGGTAGCGCAATTCGCGTGCTGTAACTTGTATGGATGTTTTATTTTTTTTAGCTATTTCGGCTGTTTTAAATTTAATAACGTGAAATGCTACATTGTATTTATGTGCGAGTGCTTTAACAAATTGCTCGTCTTCATTGCTTTCCACATTTCGTAATTGAAAATTGCAATGTGCTATTGCGAATTTTAATCCAGCTTTGTGAAATAAATCAACCATAACAACAGAATCAATGCCCCCGCTTACAGCCAATAGCACGGTATGCTTTTGGGTAACTAGTTTTTGTTTTGCTATATATGTTAAAAATGAAGTAAGCACGTTTTTTGAATCTATTTAGTATTTATTTAAGTTTTATTTTAAAAGTACAATTGTATTTGCCCTCGCTCACATTTCGATGGTTCGGCACGCTCACCAAAGGCTCACTCAATGTGATTTCGCGCGTCAGTCTGAGCTTGTCGAAGACTGTGCGTTTGCAATAACGGAATTTTTCAATAAAACTTAAACTTAACAATTATTGCAACACCTCAAACATTGCTTTTGCTTTTAATAAACATTCGTTATACTCGCTTTCTGCTTCCGATTTGTTAGTGATGGCACTACCTACCATAAATGATAAATAGTTGTTGTTTGCATTGTATAAAATACTTCTGATCACAACATTAAAATCAAAATCTCCATCCGGACTGATATAACCAACAGCTCCGGAATATAAACCCCGTTTGGTGTTTTCGTATTTTTCAATCAATTGCATTGCACTGTGTTTTGGTGCTCCTGTCATTGATCCCATAGGGAAGGTGCTTTTTATAATATCTATAAATGTAGCACCTTCTTTCAGCGTACAACTAATAGTAGAAATCATTTGATGTACTTGCTTGAAACTGTATATTCCAAATAATTCATCCACCTGCACAGTCCCTTTTTGTGCTACTTTCGATAAATCGTTGCGCACCAAATCTACAATCATCACATTTTCGCTTCTTTCTTTTTCGCTATTTTTTAGTTCGTGTTTTAATTGTTCATCTTCGTTTTTATCGTTAGCACGTTTGGCTGTTCCTTTTATTGGTTGCGAAATTAATTGGTTTCCCATTTTTTTAATGAAACGCTCCGGACTTGACGATAGTAAGTAGTAATTATTGCTTTGGTAATAAGCGCTAAATGGCGCTTTTGATATGTCGTTTAGCTTTTTATACACATCTATAGGGGTGATGTGTGCTTGCTCCGAAAAAAATTCTTGACAAAAATTTATTTCGTAAATATCTCCTTTTGCAATGTGTTCTTTTAGTTTGTTTACAGAGTTAATGTATTGCTCCCTTGTGATTTTTGAACTGATTTTAATTGCAGCGCCTTCTGTTGTATTGTTTTTAGCACTGTGTTCCGTAGCTGTTTTGTAAATGGCTACAGCCCTGTCTTTATTTGTAAATAAGTCGTTATAGGTAATTGTTATGTTTTGTTTATCTATATCAATTACAATTTCGGGAACAAAAAAATGCAGCAGAGGAAATTCAATTTTATTATTGTTGTTGGAGTGGAGCTGTTCTATTTCATTTTTTAAATCGTAGCTCAGGTAGCCAAACATCCAATTGTTTTTTTGTGCGTTACAAAATGCTTCTAGTTGTTTGAGTGCATCTTTTTCGTTTACAATCAATTCACTTGTTTTTCCAATTGCTATAAGGGTGTTTTTGTAGATGTGTTGGTGTTGGTTTGCATCACAATTTGAATTTAACATGCACAAACAATCAAATTGTTTACTTAGTTCATCAATATTGATGTTTCTGTTATTGGCTTGTAGCGGGTATGTTATTTTTTTTAGCACATACAAATATAGCCTTTCGCATGGATTTTTGTTTATATCAATATTAATTTATTTGGTAATAAAATCTCATTTGACTTTCGCACTTTGTCGATAGGCTCGAAATCATTGTTGTTAGGTTAAGGCAATAAAAGAAAAAAGCCCTCCCACAATCTTCGACAAGCTCAGACTGACAGCGCGCATGGTCATATTGAGCTTGTCGAAATATATGCGAAAGTTTTTTTAACTTAATTGTATTGGGCTCGAAATGACAGCGCACATGGTATTTTAGAGTCTACCTGTCGGCTGACAGGTTTGTCGAGAAATGAGCGGTGGGATAATTTGTAAATAATTTCAATAAAATATAACTAGTTTATAAAAGCATTCGAATTTCTGCAGAGATTCTGTTTTGCCTTTTTTTCTTTTGACGAGTATTTTTTTACCACTTTCTATAAAAAAATCATTTTTGTTTCTAGTTGTTTTTCTTACAACACCCTATTTGTAATTGTTTTAGGCGATTGTTTGCTTTTAAATCTCATCTGTTTTTGTTGAAAAAAAGGGCTCAAAAAAGAGCTAAAAAAATAAAGTTTTCAACAAAGTGGTAAATTGTGGTAAAAAGTGGGAAATTTGTTTTTAAATTTACAGCTCGAAGCAAGAAAGTAATGGATAGTTTATTTGGTGTATATGAATGTAATGCTGATGCGAAAGGACGTGTTATGGTTCCTGTTGCATTTAAAAAGCAGCTAACAAAGCAGCTTAAAGCTGGCTTTGTGATGAAGCGAAGCATATTCAGTAAGTCGCTTGAGCTGTATCCAATGGCTACTTGGAACGAAATGGTGAAGGATGTAAACAAGTTGAACAAGTTTGTGAAGAAGAATGTGGAGTTTATTCGAATGTTTAATTACGGTGTTGTTCCTGTTGAGTTGGATGCTACAGGTCGTTTATTGATACCTAAGGATTTGATGACGTTTGCTGGTATTGCTAAAAATGTAACCATGGCTGCTGCTGGAGATCGAATAGAGATTTGGGATACAAAAGCATACGAGAAGTTTATCAATGAAAGTACTGTCAATTTTGAGAAGTTGGCTGAAGATGTAATGGGTGGTATTAATCCTTCATCTGAAGAATAATGGAATATCATAATCCTGTTCTTTTAAAAGAGTGTATTGAAGGTTTGAACATTAATCCGAAAGGAATTTATGTAGATGTTACTTATGGTGGTGGTGGGCATTCTAAGGAGATATTGAAGCATTTAACTACTGGTAAGTTGTATGCATTTGATCAGGATGATGATGCAATTGCCAATAAGGTAAATGATGAGCGGTTGGTAATGATTAAACAAAACTTTAGGTATTTAAAAAACTTTTTGAAGTTGTACAATGCTTTGCCTATTGATGGTTTGTTAGCTGATTTGGGCGTTTCATCTCATCAGTTTGATGAAGCTGATAGAGGTTTTTCTACTCGGTTTGATGCAAAGTTGGATATGCGTATGGATAGGGGTGCAAAGCAAACAGCTGCTGATGTTTTGAATACCTATAGTGAAGAAGATTTGAAGCGGATATTTAAGTTGTATGGTGAGGTTGATAATGCGGGTAAGTTAGCGTATGTGATTTTTAATGCGAGAAAAGAAAAAGAGATTCATACTGTTAATGATTTAAAACAGGTGGTTTCTAGGTGTGTGAAATGGGGTAGGGAGAATCAGTATTATGCTCAGGTGTTTCAAGCGTTGCGAATAGAAGTGAATAGGGAATTGGATGTGTTGCAAGAATTATTGTTACAAACGCTTGATGTATTGAAGCCTGGTGGGCGATTGGTGGTTATTTCTTACCACTCTTTAGAAGATCGTTTGGTTAAAAATATTATAAAAACAGGGAAGTTAGAAGGAGAGTTGGAGAAAGATTTTTTTGGTAATCCGCTAACGCCTTTTAAAGCAATAACCAGAAAACCTGTGGTGCCGGATGCTTTAGAGATAGAGCAAAATAGTAGAGCGCGTAGTGCAAAGTTGAGAATTGCGGAGCGATTGTAGCTTTTTATAATTCGGTATTGATTTTAAATAAAGTGGAAAATAAGTTTAAAGAAAAAGCTGTAGCAGAAAAAGTTGAAGCGCCAAAAGCTCCTGCAAAGGAAAATAAAATTGTGCGTTCAATGGCAAGTGTTGTAAGTGGCAGCTTTCTTTCACAAGAGGCAACGATTAAAAATTTTCCATTTGTGTTCTTTCTTTCTTTTTTGGCAATCTGCTACATCGCTAACGGTTATTATGCCGATGATCAGGTAAGAAAAGCGAATGCTTTGAAGAATGAAATAAAAGAATTGAGAACGCAATATATTGTTGTAAAGGACTCGTTGGTTATTAAGAGTAAACAAACGGAAGTTGCGAAAGCATTGGCTGTAAAGCAGACTGGGATTGTAGAAAGTGTTGTTCCTCCTAAAAAAATTTTAGTTGTTTCTGCTGATACAACTAAAACGGATGATAAGGATTAGTAAAAGTGTTTTGTAATAAATAAAAATTGATTCACTCTGTTTGTTAGCGTGGATTTACACCTCAAAAAAATAATGGATTTAAAAAAAGACATATTGTGGCGCGTGTATCTGCTGTATTTCTTTATCTGTCTTTTTGGTGTTGCTATTATATACAAAATATGCTCTATTCAGTTTGTTGAAGGAGATGAGTGGCGTTCTAAATCAACTAATTTTTCTACAAAATTGTTTGATATAGAGGCTGTAAGGGGTAATATATACGATAACAATGGCATTTTGTTGGCTACTTCGCTTCCTTATTACGAAGTAGGTATGGATGTGAATACGGATGCAATTACGGAGGAAATATTTTATGATAATGTTGATTCATTGGCTTATTGCTTAGCAACATTATTTAAAGATAAATCTCAAAAGGATTATAAAAAAATGCTTGTGAAAGCAAAGAAAGATCCTAAAAACAGGTGGGTAACATTACAGCGTAATGTTTCTTATTCAGAATTGCAACAAATGAAAAAGTTTCCATTGTTGCGCAAAGGCAGAAACAAAGGCGGTTTTACATACATACAAACGGATAGACGTGAACGACCTTTTCAAAATTTGGCGGCTCGTACTATAGGTAAATACAATGAAGCCGGTACAGGTAAGTCGTATGGTTTGGAGGTAGCTTATCATAGCTACTTGAAAGGGGAGAGTGGTCAGCGTTTGATGCAAAAAATTGCAGGTGGCGTATGGAAAGAAATTGGTGATGATGATGATTTGAAATTGGAGGACGGTGCTGATGTTGTTTCTACAATTGATATCAACATTCAGGATGTTGCAGAAAGTTCTTTGAAAAATTGTTTGAAAAAACATGGTGCCGCTTATGGTTGTTTGGTGTTGATGGAGGTGAAGACAGGGGCAATTAAAGCGATTGCGAATCTTACACGTAAGGATTCATCTAACTACGTAGAGAATTTGAATTATGCCGTAGCTTATGCTACGGAGCCGGGTTCAACATTTAAGTTGGCTTCGTTAATTGCTGCAATGGAAGATGGATACATTGATTTGGATGATAAGGTGGACATTGAAGATGGTACTCATAAGTTTTATTCAAGTGTGATGAAAGATTCTCATCGCCCTGAAAAAAGTGAAGTAACTGTTCAGGAAGTGTTTGAACAAAGCTCTAATGTAGGTGTTTCAAAAATTATTACACGCTATTATTCAAAAGATCCACAAAAATTTGTTGACCGTTTATGTCAAATGAATTTTAATAGTCCATTGAAAGTGAGTTTGCCGGGTGAAGCTACACCACGTATCAAAAATACTACAGATAAAGATTGGTCGGGAACTACATTGCCTTGGATGAGTATTGGTTATGAAACCACCATTACTCCTTTGCAAACACTTGCTTTTTATAATGCCATTGCAAACAATGGTAAAATGATGCGTCCCATGTTTGTAAAAGAAGTACGTAGAAGAGGAAAAACGATTAAAGTATTTGAGCCTGAAATTATCAACGCATCTGTTTGCTCGCAACCTACTGTTGATAAGGCACGCAAGATGATGGAAGGTGTTGTGAAAAACGGAACAGCAAAGAGTTTGCAAAGAGCAGATTATACAGTTGCAGGAAAAACAGGTACCGCACAAATTGCTAAAAGTGGTGGATATAAAGGCGGTGGGGTAAGTTACTTGGCTTCATTTGTAGGTTACTTCCCGGCAGATAATCCTAAGTACTCTTGTATTGTGGTGGTGAGTGCTCCAACTGGCGATGCTTATTATGGTGGTGCTGTTGCTGGTCCAGTATTTAAGGATGTTGCCGATAAAGTGTATTCAACAAGTTTAGAAATACATAAAGAAATAAATGCTGCTGAAAGTCACTATGCAAAGAGAGCTCCTCTTATTAAGAGTGGTTCGAAAGAAGATGTTGAGTTGGTGTTGAAAACACTTAAAGTGCCAATGAAATCAAACAATGCTTCTGCTGATTGGGTTTCAGCTTCTGCAAATGATTCAATTCTTGTGCAGCTTTCTGGAAAAAATATAGAAAATGTTTTAAAAAAAGGAATTGTGCCTGATTTAACAGGTGTTTCGGCACAAGATGCCTTGTATTTATTAGAGAATAATGGAATTAGAGTAACGCTTGTAGGTAGCAATAAAGATAAGCCTTACGATTGGCGTGGTGCAGTCATTAAGCAATCAATTGAAGCTGGTGCTGCATTTACAAAAGGAACACAAATTATATTGGAATTGATATAAATGAAATTATTAAAAGACATATTATATAAGGTAGGTTTAGTAGAAGTTATTGGCTCTACTAATACTGCCATTACCTCTGTAAACTTTGATTCGAGAAAAGTTGAAAAGGATAGTTTGTTTGTTGCAGTTAGAGGAACACAAAGTGATGGGCATAAATACATTGATGATACAATAGCCAAAGGTGCTATTGCTATTTTGTGTGAAGAATTGCCTGCAACAATTAATGAAACTGTTACTTACATAAAAGTTAATGATACTACTGCGGCACTTGGAATTATTGCTGCTAATTTTTATGATAACCCTTCCGAAAAGTTATCATTGGTAGGTGTTACAGGAACTAATGGAAAAACAACCACAGTAACACTACTTTTTAATTTGTTTAGAAAATTAGGATACAAAGTAGGTTTGATTTCTACTGTTAAAAATCAAATTAATAACGATAGTATTCCTTCTACACATACTACTCCTGATGCAATTCAGTTGAATGCCTTATTGCGTCAGATGTTGGATAAAGGATGTACACATTGTTTTATGGAGGTGAGTTCTCATGCGGTTGTTCAAAATAGAATTGCTGGAGTACACTTTGTTGGTGCTGTTTTTACAAACATAACGCACGACCATTTAGATTATCACAAAACGTTTGAGGAATATATAAAAGCAAAAAAACGTTTTTTTGATTTGTTGGGTGCTGATGCTTTCGCTTTAGTAAATAAAGACGATGCGAATGGTATGGTAATGTTGCAAAACACAAAAGCAATAAAAAAAACATTTTCATTAAGAGCAATGGCTGATTTTAAATGCAAGGTGGTTGAAAATCAATTTACAGGCTTGCTTTTAAATATTGATAATAATGATTTGTGGAGTAAGCTCATTGGAAATTTTAATGCCTATAACCTTTTAACGGTATATGCTACAGCAGTTTTGTTGAATGAAGACAAAACAAATGTGTTAACAACGCTAAGTACGCTGGGTTCTGTTGAAGGTCGTTTTCAGTATGTACGTACTGAAAATGGAGTAGTTGGTATTGTTGATTATGCGCACACTCCAGATGCATTGATTAATGTGTTGAAAACAATCAACGATATACGTACTGGTAACGAACAAGTAATAACAGTTGTTGGTTGTGGTGGTGATAGAGATTCAGCAAAACGCCCCATTATGGCAAAAATTGCTTGCGACATGAGCAATCGTGTGATTTTAACTTCTGATAATCCTCGTAGCGAAGATGCGGATGAAATCATAAAGCAGATGCAGCAGGGTGTTGATGGCGTTAATTATAAAAAAACAGTTTCTATTACCGATAGAAATGAAGCCATTAAAATGGCTTGTTCTATTGCAAAAGCTGGAGATATAATTCTTGTAGCTGGCAAAGGTCATGAGAAATACCAAGAAATAAAAGGAGTTAAGCATCCCTTTGATGATATGCTTGTGTTAAAAGAAAATTTAAAACAATTCGAAAAATAATGTTTTACTATCTATTTGAGTTTTTAGACAAACAATTCAACTTTCCTGGTGCAGGGGTGTTTCAGTACATCTCGTTTCGTGCAGCAATGGCGCTTATTGTTTCATTGCTTATATCAATGGTGTTTGGTAAACGCATCATTAATTTATTACACAAAAAGCAAGTTGGCGAAACTGTACGTGATTTAGGACTTGATGGTCAATTACAAAAAAAAGGAACTCCTACAATGGGAGGCTTAATAATACTTGCAGCAATTGTGTTTCCTACTTTATTGTTTGCTAAAATTCACAATGTATATATCATTCTCATGTTGTTATCTACAATATGGTTAGGTGCAATAGGTTTTTTAGACGATTATATAAAAGTATTTAAAAAAGATAAAGAAGGATTAGCGGGTAGATTTAAAGTGTTGGGTCAAGTTGGTATTGGACTTATTGTAGGCATTACACTTTATTTTCATAACGATGTTGTTGTGCGTGAGCGTACACACAGCAGTGGTAAAAGTGCTTATACAATAGAAATGGTTACTGATTCTACAACCATTGATGCTCGATTGCCCGAATATTCTGATATAGATACAAAGTCAATGAAAACAACAATTCCATTTGTTAAAAATAATGAGTTTGATTATTCGTGGTTGCTTTCTTTTATGGGTGATGGTTATGCAAAATGGGCTTGGTTAATATTTATACCAATTGTTATCATTATTGTTACTGCTGTTTCTAATGGTGCAAATATAACTGATGGTATAGATGGGTTGGCAACAGGTACTTCTGCCATTATTGGTGTAACACTTGGTGTGTTAGCGTATGTAAGTGGTAATCGTGTGTTTGCCGACTATTTGAATATTATGTATTTGCCTAACTCAGCTGAGTTGGTTATTTACATTGCGGCATTTGTTGGTGCC
>JBASCV010000294.1:0-3445 GCA_049651825.1 Bacteroidia bacterium | reverse complement strand
AGCTATCGGCATAGCCGGGTGCGGTTTTTATGGCTTGATTGTAATAGTATATTGCCGAATCGTTATTGGGTGTAATTACTTGATATGCAAGTCCTAACAAGTAATAACTTTCGCCAAAACGAGGGTGTACGCGCAAGGATTGACGCAAGGCACGTGTTGCTTCGTTTACAAACTGTGCTTTTTTAGCGCTATCTTTTTCTACCGATGCCAAGTAAATGTACTGATTGCCATAGTGATGTTGGTTTTGTGCACTGTTTTTGCCTGTTTTAATATCGGCACTAAAAAGGGTGAAATTATCTTTCCAAACCGCATTTCGGGTTACTGTTTTAAATGAATACAAGGTAAACACAAGTGTTATCAGGGCTATGTATTTACTATTTTTTTTAAACCATTCGGAAGTAGCGCTTGTTGCAAAATTAAGGTCAAGTTTAAATAGTTTTGCAGCACCAATTACCAAGGCTATGCACAAACCTAAGGATGCGAAAAACAAAAAGCGTTCGGCAAAAATACCGCCCCTTAGCACTGTAAATGCCAATGCAGGGATAAGCGTTATGTAAAACACAGCCAAAGCAAAACCTAAGGTTGTTTTTTTGAGTACTTGTTTAACGGTAATGTAGGCGCCTACAGCAAATAAAAGGAGTCCGAATAATGCCAAGGGGTTGCTCATTTCTACAGCCGGAATTTGATTGTAGGAATAATCGTAACGCAAGGGATGAGGCAGTAATAACAATCGGATACTAAACGCAAATAACATAAATGTAGTTGGTAGTTTTACATTATCTTTTACATAGGGATAGTTTACAATATCGCTTGGTATGATACCACTAAGGGTGCCTAAAAGCATCTTTTTTTGAACAAAAAACAAGCCTACCGCAATAAAAAACGGGATGCTTTTTTTTATGGATTCCCATATTGTATAATCGTTATAATAAAACGCTATTACAGGTAATAGTAGTACTCCTGTGAGGGCGGTTTCTTTGGATAGCATCCCCAAATAACAAAACAACAAGGCTGGTACTAACAACCACCATTTTTTTGTATCTAAATACTTTAGAAAGAACCAAAACATAATGGTACAGTTTAAAAAGCTGAGCAACTCATCGCGGCCTTTAATGTTTGCAACTATCTCGGTATGAATTGGATGTGCAATAAATAACAGCGCTACTAATGCAGCAAAAATAGGATTGTAGTTTCTGAAAAATTTATTGAGCACAATAAACAAGAAATAACCTGCAATGGCAAACAATACACAATTGATAAAATGACTAATATGCGGATTGCCCTGAAAAAACTGATGCTCAATTGCGAAAGTAACAAGTGCCAACGGACGATAATAACCCAAGTGTATATTGGCAAAATGCCAAAATTCAACTTTTAAAAGTTTAGGAATTCCTGTAAAACCTTCCTGAACAAATTTGTTGTTGGTTATTGCTCCCGAATCGTCAAGGGCATAATCGTGTCCAATGGTGTTGGCATAGAGTACAAAAGCGAGTAAACCAATAATTAATCCCCAAATGTGCTTAACAGGAAATAACTCCTTATTAATCAACCTATTGTGAGGACGTTGCTCAGTGGTTGGTTTTGTGTTTTTTGTTTTTGCGTTGCTCATTGTTTAAACTTGCAATATTTTGAAAATAAGGGCGTTGTAAATTAATTAAAATTAGTTTCTATTGGGTGTTTAAAATCCTGAAAGGATTTAATTTCAATAAGCCTGTATGCAATGCAGGTTTGGTAAAAACTCATCCAACTAACTACCACGAAGTGGTAGAATATATTTATAACAAATATTTTTCATCAAAATCAACCCCGTTCTCTTTCAACAAATTGATAAATTCTTCTTTAAAAGATTTACGTTTATGATGCTCTTCTTGATTTTGAACATATTGTATCAATCGTTCTTTCTCTGTTATAGAATAAGTAAATGCCCCATAACCATCTTGCCAACCATTAAAATTAATAAATAAATTCTCCTTTTTGATATAAACAGAACTGGCCAACTTTATATCCTTAACCAAATCAGATAATGCAATACTCGGATGCAAATGTGTAACGATATGTATATGGTCTTCAATACCACCAATTTGATATAAATGACATTTATTGTTGTTTAATATCCCCCAAATGTATTTATATAATTCTTTTCTGTTTTTAGCATCCAAGGTTCGTTCTCTGTGTTTTGTGCTAAAAACAATTTGAAATAGTATTTGTGTATAGGTGCTCATCTAATTATATTCAAGCCCTTCAGGCTTGATGATTATGTATTTGTTTTCAACCTATTGATATTTAAGCCCTTCGGGCTTATCATTTCGCTCCGTTATTTTATATGTGTTTATTTTTAACCTGTTGATATTTAAGCCCTTCGGGTTTACTAACTTTATTCAATATGCACCACCAAGCCTTTTAAATATTCGCCTTCAGGATGAAAAATATTTACACAGTGGTCGGGTGGTTGTGATAAATGATGTAATACTCTCACATTGCGTCCGGCTTCAATAGCAGCAGCCATAACCGTGCTATTAAATGTATTTTTATCAACCACTTGCGAGCAGGAGAAGGTAAATAACAAACCTCCCGATTTTATTTGTTTTATGGCCTCATAATTCAAACGTTTGTAGCCCATTATGGCATTGTGTTTTACATTATGATGCTTTGCAAATGCCGGAGGGTCCAATAGAATAATATCGTAGGTGTTTTCGCGGTGTTTCAAAAATTCAAAGGTATCAACAGCAAACGATTGATGGTTTTGAATGGCATTCAATTCAATGTTTCTATCGGTAAGTTCAATCGCTTTTTTAGAAATATCAGTTGAGTGCACTTCTTTTGCTCCACAATTAGCTGCATATACCGAAAAACCACCTGTATAGCAAAATGTGTTCAACACTACTTTATCTTTCGAGTAATCGCCTAATAATTTACGATTTTCGCGTTGATCGAGGAAAAAACCTGTTTTTTGTCCACCTTCCCAATCAATATAAAACTTATTATTGTTTTCAATAGCAACAGTATTTACAGTTTTACTTTCGTCTTTTTTATACAAATAACCATTAACTGCTTTTATTGCCGACATTTTGGGTATGGTTTCTTCACTCTTATCGTAAACAGCTTCCAGTTTATCGCCCATAATTTCTCTTAAGGCTTTTACAAATACATCACGTATCAAATACATGCCTATTGAGTGCATTTGAAAAACAGCAGTACCGTTGTAATAATCAATAATAAAACCGGGCATACCATCGCCTTCGGCAAAAAGTAAGCGATAACAGTTGGTAGAATTTGAATGGGTTAAATTCAATTGCTGACGAAAGTAATAAGCTGCGGCCAACTTACTTTTCCAAAAATCATAATTGGGTTCTACTTGAGTAAACGAAAATAAACGAACGGCAATTGAGCCTATTTGAAAATGACCTGTTCCAAGATACTCATTTTGAGCCGAATACACTTCAAC
>JBASCV010000293.1:0-28186 GCA_049651825.1 Bacteroidia bacterium | reverse complement strand
GCATTGGAGAGCTTGTTTCGTTTATTATGTACACCAATATGTTATTTCGCCCTATACGCCAACTTGCTGATAGGTTTAATACCTTGCAAATGGGCATGGTTTCTTCTGAACGTGTATTCAAAGTTTTAGACACCAAAGACATAATCGAAAACAAAGGTGTTTTAACAGCCGAAACCATTAAGGGAAATGTTGAATTCAACAATGTTTGGTTTGCATACAACAGCGATGTTGTTGAAAACAATGAATCAGCAAATAGGCCTGAATCTATTGGTTTGGAAACTCCTTTATGGATATTAAAAAACATTTCTTTTTCGGTAAAACAAGGCGAAACAATTGCTTTGGTTGGTGCTACTGGTGCAGGAAAATCGTCTATCATTAATTTATTGAATCGATTTTATGAATACAATAAAGGTACTATAAGTATTGATGGTGATGATATTCGAGCCTATGACATTAACTCTTTACGTAAAAATATTGGTGTTGTATTGCAAGATGTATTTTTGTTTTCGGATACAATTGCGAACAATATTTCACTCAATAATCCTGACATCAGTTACGAAAAAATCGTTGAAGCGGCCACACTTGTTGGTGCTCATGATTTTATTTCCAAATTACCAAATGGCTACAACTACAATGCAATGGAGCGTGGAGCTATGTTATCAGTAGGGCAGCGACAATTGATTTCGTTTATACGTGCTTATGTGTATAACCCAAAAATATTGGTATTGGATGAAGCAACATCATCCATTGATACAGAATCAGAACAGTTAATACAAAATGCTATTGATATTTTAACAAAAAACAGAACCTCCATCATTATCGCACACCGCTTAGCAACCATACAAAAAGCAGATAAAATTATTGTTATGGAAAAAGGCGAAATTGTTGAGGTTGGTAATCATCAACAATTGATAAAACAAAACGGACATTATAAAAAGTTGTTTGAGTTGCAGTTTAAAGGGGAAGAAAACAAAACTACTTAATACTATAGTAAGCTGTCACTCTGAGCCTGTCGAAGAGTGTGGGCCGGTACATTCATAACCTTTACAACTTCCCCTTCAAATAAGCTCCCGTATATGATTTTTTGCATTTTACCAACTCTTCAGGAATGCCTTCAAAAACAATGTTTCCACCATCAACTCCTCCTTCTGGCCCTAAATCAACAATCCAATCAGCACACTTAATAATTTCGGCATTGTGTTCAATAATAATCAATGAGTGTCCTTGTTTTATAAGTGCATTAAAGGCGTACAACAATTTAGAAATATCGTGAAAATGCAAACCTGTTGTTGGTTCATCAAAAATAAATAAGGTAGGAGTGGTAGAATTTTGCCCTGCTCCTAAAAACGAAGCTAACTTTATACGTTGTGCTTCTCCACCACTTAATGTGCTAGATGGCTGCCCCAATTGCACATAGCCTAGGCCAACATCTGATAAGGGTTTTAATTTTTGTGCAATTTTTTTCTCTGTATTACTTGGTCGCTGTGACGATTCAAAAAAATCAATTGCATCGTCAACAGTCATATTTAACACTTCTGAAATATTTTTAGGAGCAACAGCTGGTGATGGAGAATAGGTTATTTCTAAAACATCTTGCTTAAAGCGTTTCCCATTGCAGGCTTCACAAACCAAATGAATGTCGGCCATAAATTGCATTTCAATTTGCACTTCGCCTTCGCCTTCACAAACTTCGCATCGTCCACCATCTACATTGAACGAAAAATGTGAGGGTTTGTATCCTCTATTCTTAGCCAAAGGTTGGTCGGCATACAATGCTCGAATTTCATCATAAGCCTTTACATAGGTAACCGGATTAGAACGTGAAGATTTACCAATAGGGTTTTGATCAACCATTTCTACAGCAGCTATGCTTTTTATATCACCACTCAACTTATCAAACGTACCCGTTTGTTCACCAAAACCACCATATATTTTTTTCAATGCTGGATACAATACACGCTTCACTAAAGATGTTTTACCCGACCCGCTAACACCCGTAATTACAGTAATTACATGCAACGGAAACTTTACATCAACTCCTTTTAAATTGTTTTCCCGCACGCCTGTTAGTTGAATAAACTGTTTCCATGCTCTTCGGTACTGAGGTACTTCAATTTTTTCTTTGCCCGTTAAATATAAAGCTGTTAAGCTCTTTTGCTCATTTTGTAATTCTTTACGTGTTCCCTGAAAAACAAGTTCTCCACCATGCGTTCCGGCCATTGGACCAATATCAATAATTTGATCGGCAGCACGCATAATTTCTTCATCGTGTTCTACCACAATTACGGAGTTGCCTATATTTCTCAATGAAGTCAACACTTTTATCAACCGTTCGGTATCCCGTGAATGCAAACCGATGCTTGGTTCGTCTAAAATATACATTGAGCCTACCAAACTGCTACCCAATGAAGTTGCTAAATTAATTCGTTGTGATTCGCCTCCAGACAATGTATTTGATAAACGATTTAAGGTTAAATAACCCAAACCAACATCATCCAAAAATTGTAAACGATTTTTTATCTCTACTAAAATACGTTTCGATACTTCTGTATCGTATGTATTTAACTGTATGTTTTTGAAAAATTGTAGTGAATCCTTTACAGGCATCAACACAACATCGTTAATTGAAACATTGGCAACTTTTACATAAGATGCATCTTTACGTAGCCGTGTTCCATTGCATTCAGGACAAACCGTTTTTCCTCTGTAACGCGAAAGCATTACTCTGTATTGAATTTTATAGGCTTGTTCTTCTAAATGTTTGAAAAAGCTTGTCAATCCTTCAAAATATTTATTGCCCGTCCAAAGTAAATTGCGCTCTTTGGAAGTTAAATCGTAATAAGGCCTATGAATTGGAAAATCAAACTTATGCGCATTCATCACCAACACATTTTTCCATTCACTCATTTTCTCGCCTTTCCAACACACAATAGCATCTTCGTAAACAGAAAGATTTTTATTTGGTATTACCAAATTTTCATCAATACCAATAACGCTTCCAAAACCTTCGCAATGTTTACATGCACCAATAGGATTGTTAAAACTAAAAAAGTTTACACTCGGCTCTTCAAATATTATTCCATCCAATTCAAATTTATTTGAAAAGTGTCTATTCGTAGGTGTTGCAGTTGTTTTATCATTTACTTTCACGGGTAATTTTGCAGGCTTAGTAGTAACACCAGTCGGCCCATCTCCTGTGGAGAGAGGATTAAGGGGAGAGGTTATACATTCCCCCTCGCCTTCATAAAAAGCGGTTTGTACCGAATCTGAAATACGATTCGCATTGTCTTCATCGTCATGCTTTACTGTAATTCTATCAATTACAATATTAAAAGCTTCTTTTTCAGAAAAAGAGGTTTCAACAAATTCGTCTATTTTATAAATTTCGTTTTTATACTGCACACGTGTAAAGCCCTGTTGAAGCAACAATCCCAACTGCTCTTTTATGCTTCTATTGGTTTGTTTTTTTAATGGAGCCAACAACAATAATTTAGTTCCTTCAGGCAATGAATTAATGTAAGTCACCACATCTTGAACAGTATCGCGCTTTACTTGATTACCAGAAACAGGAGAAAATGTTTTGCCAATGCGGGCAAACAATAATTTTAGATAATCATAAATTTCGGTAGATGTACCTACTGTAGAACGCGGATTTCTAGAATTAACTTTTTGTTCAATAGCTATTGCCGGAGAAATACCTTTAATATAATCAACTTCGGGTTTATCAATTCTACCTAAAAACTGACGAGCATACGAAGAAAGACTTTCCACATAACGCCTTTGACCTTCGGCATACAATGTATCAAAAGCCAGAGACGACTTTCCTGAACCCGAAAGACCTGTAATTACAACTAATTTGTTTCGTGGAATAGCCACACTGATGTTCTTTAAATTATGAACACGTGCGCCTTTTATAATGATAAATTCTTTAGAACTTAAATTATCTATATCGTCCTTTTTCTTAGCCATATATCCTTACAAATTTAATCATTTTTTACTGCTTTTTATAGTGATTTATTGAACAAACACTAAGAAACGCTGATTTTAAAACAAGTTTTGCCTTTTAATTCGGAACTAAATGAAAAATAGCACGTAAAACTAAACAGTTTCTTAACTTTGTATAAAACTCAACTGGATGAATATTAATCCAATCATACTATCTATTCCTGTGTTTTTTATCCTAATAGGATTAGAATTGCTTGTGGACAAATTGCGAAATAAAAGCAATTACCGATTTAACGATGCCATTACAAACATAAGTTGTGGAATAGGTGAACAAGTGACGGGGGTGTTTTTTAAATTGGCTGTTGTTGGGCTTTATCAATTTTTATTTGAACACTATGCATTTTTTACAATCCCTGTAAATTGGACAACAGGCATTTTTTTATTTATAGCAGTTGATTTTTTTTATTATTGGTTTCATCGCTATAGTCATGTAATTAATTTGTTTTGGGGAGGGCATGTGGTACATCATCAAAGTGAAGAATACAACTTATCAGTAGCACTTCGTCAGGGATGGTTTCAGAAATTTTTCTCTTTTGGATTTTATTTACCACTTGCATTTATTGGGTTCGACCCTATTCAATTTTTAACGGTTTCATCATTGGTTACACTTTATCAATTTTGGATACATACCAAAAGTATCCACAAAATGGGGGTTTTGGAGTACGTACTCAACACACCATCACATCACCGTGTGCACCATGGAGTAAACCCCAAATACATTGATAAAAACCACGGTGGTACATTTATTATTTGGGATAGAATGTTTGGCACATTCCAAGAGGAAGAAGAAGAACCGGTATACGGAATTACTCATCCAATAAACACTTGGGACCCGCTATCAGCAAACCTGCATCACTGGAAACAAATGTATAAAGGCATACAACAAATGCAGGGAATAAAAGATAAGATAAAGTATGTTTTTATGCCTCCAGGCTGGCGCCCAACCTATATAAAAGAATCGCCAGCACCTGTAAATGACCCCAATTATAAAAAGTATGATACAAATGTTTCTTACACCGTAAACTATTATGTGTTATTTCAATACGTGATTACACTTGCTGGCACCACTCTGTTTTTAATTAAATCGGGACAAATGGATTTTCCCTCTAAATTAATTGCATGTAGTTTAATCATTCTAAGCATTGTAAACTATAGTAATTTATTTGAGTCAAAAAAATATGGAATAGTAATTGAATTATTCCGATTGCTTTGTACAGCAGCTACACTTCTTTTGTATTTTAAGCTAACCTTACCTCTATTTTTTATTTCAATTGCTTTGTGGATAACAATATCAAGCATTTGGCTACTTAAACTAAAACAACAAACATCATGAAAAAATGGCTTGTTGATAATTTCACACTTATATTCGTTACCATTGTTGCTATTGACTTATATGCCAACAGTAGTAATAACTTTACCCTTAACTTAATTTTCAAACCTCTAATAGTTATAAGTTTAATTGTTTATTTATTCACAATAAAAAAAACAAACAGTTCTTCTATCTACAGCGCAGCATCGGGTTTAACATTTTCTCTTTTAGGAGACGTATTGCTTATTTTTCAAGCACAACACACACTTTTTTTTATTGGAGGACTTGTATCATTTTTAATAGGTCACATCTTTTACATTGTTTATTACATACATTCATCGGGCGCAACCAACAAAACACTTAAAAACAAAGCTCTTTATTTTATTTTAATACTCCTTTACGGAGCTTGCTTTTACAGCCTATTATTTAATAAGTTGAATGAATTAAAAATACCTGTACTACTATACACGTGTGTATTAATGGGCATGAGCATTTTTGCAATCAACCGCTACGGAAAAGTAAATTCAGAAAGTTTTAAACTTATACTTACAGGAGCTATATTATTTACAATTTCCGACAGTATACTTGCACTCAATAAGTTTTTAAGCCCAATACCATTAGCTGGTGTTTGGATTATGGCTAGCTATGCGGCAGCACAGTATTATATTACAAAGGGCGTATTAGCAAATAAAGGAATTGAATAAAATTGAAAGCAACTATTTGAAAGCAATTAACGGCATGGAAACACAAACGGAATATAAAAACAAGTATTCATCAACAAGCAATACAACAATGCCAAATAGAGAACTTGTTATTTTCAACCAACAAAAAAGCAACCAACTGCTAGTTAAAACAAGTACTGCCAAGGAACGAATTAAAAAATTAAAAAAATTAAAAGCGTTTATACAACAAAACGAAACACTTGTTGTAGAAGCGCTAAAAACTGATTTAAGAAAAAATTCGTTTGAAGGTTCTGCATTCGAATTATATACCGTTTATTCGGAAATAGATTTTGCTATTAAAAATTTATCGGTATGGATGGAACCTGTAAGAGTGCCATCAAACCTTGTAAATATTCTTACTAAATCATACATTCATTATGAAGCCAAAGGACTTTGTTTAATCATTGCTCCTTGGAATTACCCGTTTTTGTTACTTATATCACCATTAGTTTCAGCGATTGCGGCAGGCAACTGTTGTATTCTAAAACCTTCGGAACTTGCACCAACAACAAGTAATGCGATAGCTAAAATAATTGGAGAAGTATTTAAAGAAAATGAAATTGCTGTAATTGAAGGGGACGTAAGCGTTTCAACAACTTTACTTGAACTACCCTTTAATCATATTTTCTTTACAGGAAGTACGCGTATTGGCAAAGTTGTAATGAGTGCTGCAGCTAAACATCTTGCAACAGTAACGCTAGAACTTGGAGGCAAATCACCAACAATTGTTGACACGGATGTTAATTTAAAAAAGGTTGCTCATAAAATCGTATGGGGTAAATTCTCAAACGCTGGTCAAACCTGCATTGCACCCGATTATGTATTTGTTCACGAGAGTCAAGCAGAAAAATTAATTGTTCATTTAAAAGAGGTTATCGAACAGTTTTATTATAAAAACAACAGCTTAAATACTGATGATTATTGCAAAATAATATCCGCTAACCATTATAATCGATTAAAAGGGTTATTGGATGATTCGGTAAAAAAAGGAGCTAAAATAAAAATTGGAGGACAATTTGATGATGCCATTCAAACCATTCATCCAACAGTAATTACAAATGTAAACGATGAAGTATTGATAATGCAGGAAGAGATTTTTGGCCCTATTTTGCCAATTATCACATACACGGATAAGCAGGAAGCGATTGATTACATAAATGCCCACGATAAACCATTGGCATTGTATATATTCAGCAAAAGTAATCGTACAATCAATCACATTATTAAAAATACGTCTGCCGGTGGCACTTGTGTTAACGATGTATTAATTCACATTTCCAACCCCAACTTATCGTTTGGTGGTATAAATACAAGCGGAATGGGTGGTTCACATGGTTTTCATGGCTTTAAATCGTTTTCACACGAGCGCTCTATCATGCATCAATCAAAATGGTTTGACCTTGGGAGCATTGGATACCCTCCCTATAAAGGAAAACAATTGATTTTAAAAATCCTCCGAAAAATAATGTAATTTAGTTCTATAATTTTCATATACAATATACACAACATAAAATGACAAAATTTGCAATAGCTATACATGGTGGTGCAGGTCCGATTCCACGTGCTACAATGACTCCAGACAAAGAAACAAGGTATTTAAAGGGACTTGAAGACGCTATAAATGCAGGTGAAACGTTATTAAAAAAAGGAGCTTCGGCCTTAGATGCAGTTGAAGCAGCCGTAAAACAGCTCGAAAACGACCCTGTTTTTAATGCTGGCAGAGGAGCGGTATTTACCAACAAAGGAACCATTGAACTTGACTCTTCCATTATGGATGGAAAAAATCTAATGGCTGGTGCTGTTACTGGTATCAAAAACATTAAAAACCCAGTTGCTTTAGCAAGGGCAGTAATGGAACAATCAGAACATGTTTTTCTATCAGGTTCAGGAGCAATGGAGTTTGCAGAAAAAATGAAATTTGAATATACCCCTGACGAGTACTTTTTTGTTCAAGAGCGTTATGATCAATTACTTGTAGCACGAGAATACGATCAGGTTGTTTTAGATCATGGAGTTACTCAAACCACAACCCCTCCCCCATCAAAAAAAGGGACAGTAGGTGCTGTAGCACTTGATATACATGGCAACATTGCTGCGGCAACATCAACTGGTGGCATGACGAATAAAAAATTTGGTCGTGTTGGCGATAGCCCAATTATTGGAGCCGGAACCTATGCAAATAATAATACTTGTGCTATTTCTTGTACCGGACATGGTGAATTTTTTATTCGCTCGGTAGTTGCTTATGATATTTCCTGCTTAATGGAATATAAAGGTTTAAGCCTGAAAGAAGCTTGCGATATTGTAGTGCATAAAAAACTAGTAACGATTGGTGGTGAAGGCGGACTTGTGGCCATTGATAAGAACGGAAATATTGAAATGCCTTTTAATTCCGAAGGGATGTATCGTGCATTTAAAAAATCAACGGGAGAAACGGCTAAAAGTATATACAACGACTAAAACAATGATTGTGATGAAAAAACATCACAATCATATATAAACGATTTATTTATCCGTTAGCAATTTAAAGCCCTTGCCATGAACGTTGATTAACTCAACTGAGGAGTCTTCTTTCAGATATTTACGCAATTTTGCTATGTACACATCCATACTGCGTCCGCTAAAATAATTATCGTCATGCCAAATGGCTTTTAAAGCAAAGTTTCTGTCTAATATTTCATTTGCATTTAAGCAAAGTAACTTTAACAAATCGGCTTCTTTAGTAGTAAGTTTTTGCTGACTACCATTATAATCAAGTGTTTGGTGCTTGTAATCAAACTTATATTTACCAATACTAAACGTTGATTGTTCAGTAGTTAATGACGGTTTATTTTCAGTACGCCTAATAATGGCTTTAATACGAAGCAGTAGCTCTTCCATACTAAAAGGCTTGGTAATATAATCATCAGCGCCAGCATTAAAACCCTCAATAGCATCTTCCTTCATTGATTTTGCGGTAAGAAATACAACAGGAACATTATTATCTATCGCTCTAATTTCTTTAGCTAATGTAATACCATCCTTCACTGGCATCATTACATCCAATATACATATATTGAATTTATCTTTTGAAAAAACATCATAACCTTGTTTTCCATTAGCAGCCAAAGTGGTTGAAAACCCCTTAGCTTCAAGGTATTCTTTTAACAAACTCCCCAAATTTGGGTCATCTTCAACCAATAAAACTTTTATTTTTTCCATAGTATAGATGTTTTAATTATTAATTTAAATATTAAGTAGTTGGATTAAAGGGTAAATAAACCTTAAATGTACTCCCTTTGTTTAGTTCGCTTTCAACATCAATGGCACCTCCGTGTTTTTCTACAACGGCCTTAACATAACTCAACCCAAGCCCAAAACCCTTTACATTATGAATATTTCCAGTAGGCACGCGATACATTGTATCGAAAATTCGCTTTTGATTTTCCTTACTTATTCCTATTCCATTATCTTGAATAGCTATTAATATTCCTTCGTTAATATTTTTTGTACTAATTTTTATTTGTGGTTCTTTGTTCGAATACTTAAGTGCATTATCAATTAAATTAAATACAATATTGGTTACATGTACCCTATCAGCATTTATTTGAGATGAAGTAGCACTCAAATCGGTAGTGATTTCACCTCTCTTATTTTCTACTTGTATTTTAATATTTACAATAGTTTGCTCAATTAATGAATGAATATCAATGTTTTGAATTTTTAGTTTAAACTCCCCTTTATCCAAAATGGCTGTTTGTAATATATTTTCTACTAAAAGACTTAAACGTTTATTCTCATCGCCAATCATTTTTACATAATTATTTACGCGTTCAGGCGATTTTTCTACTGTATTATCGTTTAATACTTCGCACGCCAGAGATATTGTAGATATTGGAGTTTTAAACTCGTGTGTCATATTACTAATAAAATCATTTTTGATTTCGGATAATTTTTTCTGCTTAAATATTGTTGACACAGTATAATAAAAAGAAAAAATTAAGGCAACCATAAAAACAAAAGAAATAGCAAGCATAAAACCCATAGAGCTTAACAAATATGAGTTTTCTGAAGGAAAATAAATTGACAAATATTGAGGTTTAATAAAAACATTATCTGGCGATAAATTTATTTTATACTCCGATTCATAAAAATTTTTATCTCTTTCAGAAAGTTTAATCGCCTCTTCACCAGAAACAGTTTGTGTAGGCAAAATTTCATAATCATAATTTGCCGTAATGCCTTTTTGAATAAGCTCAAAGCGGATAATTGAATCAAGTAATAACGTATCAATTTTATTTGAATAATCGTTATAGATATTTATGCTAACCAATTCGTCAAAAATATCATTTACCATATCTTTGTTTTCAGAGAGCCATTTATTCCTCAAATCGCCAGAATTAAAATGTTGAATATAAGATGGCACCCCTAACTCATTGTGCATATCAATATCTAGTTCCGTTGATGAGCTATCGCTAACGTAGTTTTTTTGACGAGATTTTTTTACAACCACACCATTAGAGTCGGAGGCATACTCTTCATATATTTTCACATTAATATTATTGTTTTGAACCGGCAATTTGTCACCATCGCTTTTAGAAGAAGACATTGTAGCTGTTCCAACAGTTGTATCTGCAGGCGCAAACCAACGTACACCTTGTTTACGAAAATTAAATTTTTTGCTAATTTTAGAAGCGGCCTGTTTTTTTTCCATCAATACAACAACCTTATCAAGCGCTTCCGTTACATTTTGCTTGAAGGTATTTTTGTTAAGTATAATTGCATTGTTTATCCAATATGCCTGAATAAGCACTAAACCCATTAAAGCAAGGCTAGCAACAATTGCTATTATTTTAACGTTGTGTTTATTCATTATTTGAATACTTTAAGAGCCTATTTAAAAGTTGGAGAACTAAGAAATTTATATATACAAAAATATTCTAATTGTTCAGATTACAAGATATGGTTAACATATTTTAACAGGACTAGCCTTATTTTAATTTGTAGGTATTCATCAGTTGTACACTTTCATACAAATATTTTGTATTTTTACATAGTATGTAAAACAGCTTTAAAGTAGAGTGTTTGATACTATTAAATAAAAGTTTATTCAAATAACGTGATGCAAAAAATACACAACTACATCAATGGAGAGTTAGTTGCTCCTATTGGTAATGAGTACATAGATAATTACAACCCAGCCACAGGCAAAATATATTCGTTCATCCCTGATTCAGATGAACGAGATGTAACAAAGGCTACTGAGGCTGCACTAGCAGCCTTTCCAAAATGGTCGGTAACACCCAAAGAAGAACGTTCACGTATTCTGCTAAAAATATCGGAACTGATAGAAAACAATCTTGAAAAATTGGCAACTGCCGAATCTACAGATAATGGCAAACCCTTATTTTTAGCTAAAACTGTTGATATTCCTCGCGCTGCTAGTAATTTCCATTTTTATGCAACAGCTATTTTGCATACAGCTTCAGAAACGCATGCAATGGAAGACAGTGTACTTAATTACACGCTTAGAAACCCTGTTGGGGTAGCTGGCTGTATTTCGCCTTGGAACTTACCATTGTACTTATTTACTTGGAAAATAGCGCCAGCAATAGCTTCAGGCAACTGTGTTGTTGCTAAACCATCAGAAATAACTCCGATGACAGCTTATTTGCTATCTGAACTTTGCATAGAAGCAGGTTTACCAAAAGGTGTTTTAAACATTGTGCATGGCTACGGACATAAGGTAGGAAGCGCGATAACAGCCCACCCTAAAATTCCATTAATTTCTTTTACAGGAGGCACAAAAACAGGCGCAGAAATAGCACGAATTGCGGCACCAATGTTTAAAAAATTATCATTAGAACTAGGCGGAAAAAATCCGAACATCATTTTTGCGGATTGCAATTTTGAAAATGCGCTAAAAACAACCGTTAACTCTTCGTTTGCAAACCAAGGACAAATATGTTTATGTGGCTCTCGAATATTTATTGAACGTTCTATTTATGATAAATTTAAATCAGAATTTGTTACTAAAGCAAAAGCTTTAAAAGTAGGAAATCCAGCAGATAGCACAAACAAATTGGGGGCAGTGGTTTCAAAATCGCACATGGAAAAAATTTTATCTTATATAGAACTTGCTAAAAAAGAAGGAGGAACCGTTTTATGTGGAGGAAAGCAAGTTCATTTGGAAGGAGAATTTGCAGAAGGGTATTATATTGAACCAACCATTATTGAAGGGTTGAGTTACGATTGCAGAACGAATCAGGAAGAAATTTTTGGCCCAGTGGTTACACTTACGCCTTTTGATACTGAAGAAGAAGTATTGATGTACGCAAATAGTACACAATACGGTTTAGCATCTATTGTATGGACAGAGAATTTGACACGCGCACACCGTATTGCAGGTTTGTTGCACGCTGGTATTGTATGGATAAACTGCTGGCTACTACGTGATTTACGCACCCCTTTTGGAGGAGTTAAAAGCTCTGGAGTAGGAAGAGAAGGTGGCTTTGAAGCTTTACACTTTTTTACTGAACCCAAAAATGTGTGTATAAAGATTAAATAATCTTTATACACACATTTTTCATTTTTTTATTCCTAAGGTAAAATATCTGATAGTTTTTTGTTTCCAAACTCAATGTATATGTATGTAAGAAAAGATAACAAATACAAGAAACCAAAATAACAAACAATACGAAAGATGGTATAATCCCACATAAATACCATTCGCATATTGCCATGCCATAAATACAAACTATAACACATCATTCCCGAAAGTTGAACAAATTTATTGGTAAACAAAAAACGTAATGCATTTTTATTCATATTCAACAACGAAACGGTTAAAAGCGCAAACCCAAGCTGAAAAACCGTATTGGTAAGTGGCTCATAATACACTGGCAACATACGAAGAAATACGTAATCGGAAAAATTAAAACCAAGCCAAAGAATAACAATACCTATGGCAAACAATAAAATGCTATTTTTTTCAAACCACTGTTGTTTCCAACCATTAATAAACCAGTGAGCCAAAAGCATTCCAATAGCAAAATCGTCCAACCTGCCCAATATGCTATCTTTTATCATGTTTAAGTGTGGGGCCACATAAAATTGAGCATACACAGCATCATTCATACATGAAAGCATACGCACTATCAAGCTCATATAAAAAATGGTTAGAAAAGCGCGTTTAATATTCATCTTTGCAACCATCCATATAAGTACGGGAAAAATAACTGAAAATAAAATTTCAATCCCCAACGACCATAAAACATAATTTGATTGAGGAATAAAAGTATCTTTTGTAAAATTAAAAGTGAACGTAAACATTAAAAATATTTGTCGCCAAAAAACTGCATCTTGAACATTTGCCCACTTTACAATAAAAATAATTGAAATAAGCACTACAATAAAATACAATGGCAATAAGCGAACAGCTCTATTTTTATAAAAACTTAACAAATCATTTTGCGTTGTTAGCTTTCTACTGCCACTTGCATAAGGCAAGTACAAAACAAAACCCGACAGAATAAAAAACAAATCAACCCCTAACCAACCATGGCCTAAAAAAGAAAGAGGAAATATGGTTACACCGGCAACCTTTTCGGTTACAAAACCAGGCAGATTAAAAAAAGCACCTATAAGATGAAAATAGATGACACCTAAAATGGCATAACCTCTTAAACCGTTTATTACTGCTAACTTTTTCAATGTTTTATGTTTTTTTATTTGGTTTCTGTTTTATTCTGATTTTTTTCAAATTGTTCCTTAAGCATAGCAAGCTCTTGTGCTAATTGCTTATTTTGATTGTGTAATTTTGAAACAACAATGCTCAAATGCAATAAATAAATAAATATCGCAAATATGGCTCCTGTAAATACAAGATTAGGAGCATCGTAAACGCCCAACAAATCAGCGAAAATTTCAAGCGCATTGCGCCAAAAAGAAAAAATAATTAATACCATTGTGCATATAATCCACACAATAGAGTATTCTTCGCGTAGCTTTCCCTTAATTATTAATCGTACTATATAAAGTAGAAAAAGTAAGCTAACACTAATTGCTATAATTTGAATTTTTGCCATAACTTTTTTAGTTCTTAATGTTTAGTTTTTAGTGTTTAGTATTTGGCATATAGTGTTTAATTCTTGAGTCTTGATTTTTACGTCTTGCTTCTTAATTTATTTTCTAAATTTTATTCGTATAAACGTAAACACTATTGCTAAGGTAACCTTTAACATATAGTATATTGAAGCGAAAGTACCTATTGATGAAACACCTCCTTGGCGCTCTTTCATGGTTACTGCAACTTCGCCTATTTTGAATTTTTTTAATGAATATACTACAATCGCTTCTGGTTCAGGATATTCATCAGGATAATAATCAGCAACTACTTTCAAAACATTTTTATTAATCAAACGAAAACCCGAAGTACTATCGTTAACAACAATGCCTAATAAAAAACGATTTAGCCATTTAAAATAATTGATACCCACCCTGCGCATGTATGATGATTGAAAACCTTCATTAGAAACAAAACGAGAACCAATAACAACATCATATTTATTTACAACTACTTCATTCACAATTTTAGGTATTTCAGAAGCTGGGTGCTGGCCATCACCATCTACTTGTATGGCATAATCATACCCATTTTTTAGTGCATATTTAAAGCCTGTTTGAACAGCTCCCCCAATACCAAGATTGATAGGCAAATTAAGGGCAATACAATCAAGCTTTGAAATAACATTAGAAGTATTGTCCTTAGAACAATCGTTTACAACAATAACATCAATATGCAATTGCTCTGCTTTAGCCATTGCGTTAATGCTATTAACAACAGCTTCAATAGCTTCTTCTTCATTAAAAGCGGGAACTATGGCGGCTATTTTTTTAGTCATTTAAATAGTAATTTATTACAATAATTAAATTATTCCTTCTTTTATCAAATCATGCAAATGTACAAAGCCGCAGTATTTTGAATTATCGGTAACAATAAGTTGCGATATATTATACTGCTCTAACAATTTCATAGCATTTACGGCCAACTCTTCTGCATCTATTTTTTTAGGTGTTTTATTCATTATATCAGCCGCTTTTAGCGTAGCTATAGAATCTACTTTTTCTAGCATTCTGCGCAAATCACCATCAGTAATTACACCAACAAGGTTGCTATTTTCATCAACAACGGCAGTTGCCCCAAGTCGCTTTGATGAAATTTCTAGTATTACCGTTTTTATAGAATCATGAATGGTTACTTGTGGTTTTTGATTTTGTGCCACAATATCACCAATTTTTAAATACAATTTTTTTCCTAAAGCGCCACCCGGGTGATACTTAGCAAAATCTTTACTTGAAAATCCTCTGTAATCTAATAAACATACAGCAAGTGCATCGCCAATGGCTAATTGAGCTGTAGTACTGGATGTTGGCGCTAAATTATTGGGGCACGCTTCTTTATCAACAGTAGCATTTAATATAAAATCAGATTGAATTGCTAAATACGAATCCGTATTTCCAACCAAAGCAATTAATTTATTGCCTCCGCTCTTCAATAAAGGAACAAGTACTTTTATTTCGGGCGTGTTGCCACTTTTAGAAATACATATTACAACATCATCTTGTTGAATGGTTCCTAAATCGCCATGTATAGCATCGGCAGCATGCATAAAAATGGATGGAGTTCCAGTAGAATTGAGGGTTGCAACAATTTTTTGCGCAATAATTGCACTTTTACCAATGCCCGTAACAATCACTCTTCCCTTGGATTCATATATCAATTTTACACATTGGGCAAAATCATTTCCAATGAATTTTTGCAGATTACTAATGGCATCTGCTTCAATAGCCAAGGTCTGTTTGGCTAATTCTATTATTTTATCGAACGAATTATTCACTTCGTAGAAAAATTAAACTAAAGACGACTAAAATTTGTGAAAACAAGCAAAATTTATTATATATTTACATTAGCTACCAAGCAATAAGGTTTGGTAACTGGGTATAAAAATAGTTTTTTTATTTGACACCATAATTACACATTTTATTTAATAAACAATTACAACAATGATGCTCGATATTGGAACATCTCTACAACATTATTTACAGAAATATTTTGGGTTTGATAATTTCAAAGGCCAGCAGGAAGCCATTATAAGTAGCTTACTTGAAGGTAAGGATACATTTGTAATTATGCCTACTGGTGGAGGAAAATCGCTTTGTTATCAATTACCAGCTTTAGTAAGTGATGGTACTGCAATAATTATATCTCCGCTTATTGCTTTGATGAAAAATCAGGTAGATGCCTTGCGTAACTTTGGAAACGAAGAAGGTATTGCCCACTTTTTGAATTCATCGCTTTCTAAAATGGAAATTGCCAAAGTGAAAAAAGACATTACCGATGGCAAAACCAAATTGTTGTATGTGGCACCTGAAAGCCTCACAAAAGAGGCCAATGTGAGCTTTTTTAAGGAAATTAAAATATCATTTTTTGCCATCGATGAAGCGCATTGTATATCAGAGTGGGGCCATGATTTTCGCCCGGAATACCGTAGATTAAGACAAATTATTGAAGAAATAGGAAAAGTACCTATTATAGCGCTTACAGCAACAGCTACTCCAAAAGTTCAACAAGATATTCAAAAGAATTTAGGGATGGTTGGTGCAAATCTTTATAAATCATCATTTAACAGAACAAATCTCTATTACGAAGTACGACCAAAACAAAACGTTATAAAAGAGATTATCAAGTATATTAAATTAAATCAAGGAAAATCAGGTATTGTATATTGCTTAAGCCGAAAAAAGGTGGATGAGCTTGCCGAAACACTTCGTGTAAACGGTATTAAAGCATTGCCTTATCATGCAGGGCTCGAAGCCAAAGAAAGAGCAAAAACACAAGATTTGTTTTTGATGGAAGATATTGATGTAATTGTTGCTACAATTGCATTTGGTATGGGTATTGATAAACCGGATGTGCGTTTTGTAATACACCACGATATTCCAAAATCGTTAGAGGGGTATTATCAAGAAACTGGGCGTGGCGGACGCGATGGTGGTGAAGGAAATTGCATTACGTTTTATAGCCATGACGACATTTTAAAGCTTGAAAAATTTATGAAAGGGAAACCTGTTTCGGAGCAAGAAATAGGTAAACAATTGTTGCACGAAACGGTTTCGTATGCCGAAACTTCGAGCTGTAGAAGAAAATTTTTATTGCATTATTTTGGTGAAGATTTTGATGAGGCTAACTGTGGTGGCATGTGCGACAATTGCAGAAATCCAAAGCAAAAGTTTGAAGGAATGGATGATGTAGCCCTTGTAATAGAGGCTGTATTGGATGTGAAAGAAAAATTTAAAACAAAGGACATTATCAATATTCTTTTAGGAGTTACCAATTCAACCACAAAATCTTACAAACACCATGAATTGGAGTGCTTTGGAAAAGGTACCGAAGACGATAAAAATGAAAAATATTGGAACGCAGTTATCCGCCAAGCATTGGTTTCGGGTTTACTAGCCAAAGATGTTGAAAATTATGGTCTTTTGAAGGTTACCAAAGAAGGTAAAGATTTTATGGAAGAACCTTTTAGCGTTATGGTTACTAAAGACCATGATTATGAAGGAACCGAAAGTGATGATGATGAAGCAGGACCAGGAGGAAACAAAGGTGGTTCTGGAGCCGACCCTATACTATTTGCGGCATTAAAAGACTTATTGAAGCAAACAGCTCACAAAATGAAGTTGCCACCGTATGTAATTTTTCAAGAATTATCGCTTGAAGAAATGGCAATTCAGTATCCAATAAAAATGGAAGAGCTTGTAAACATTACAGGTGTAGGGCAAGGGAAAGCGCAAAAATTTGGTAAACCATTTTTAGATTTAATTACAAAATACGTTGAAGAAAATGAAATAGAACGACCATTGGATATGGTTGTAAAATCTATCGTTAACAAATCAGGGTTAAAGGTTCATATTATTCAAAGTATTGACAGGAAGCTGCCTTTAGAAGATGTTGCTAGCGCAAAAGGGTTAACCCTTGCCGAATTGATTACCGAAATTGAAAGTATTGTGTCTTCTGGTACAAAAGTTAATATTACGTACTATATAAACGATACTATTGATGACGATAAACAACAAGAGGCGTTAGAATATTTCAAAGAATCGGCAACAGATTCTATCCCTGCAGCATTAAAGGAATTGGGTGAGGATGATTATACAGAAGAAGAAATACGTTTAATGCGCATTCGCTTTATGAGTGAATTTGGAAATTAAAAGTGTACTAATAAACAAATGATAACGAATTTGCTAAAAACCACCCATTAGGTTTTAGTGAATTCGTTTTTTATTTCTAGTAAATGTTAGAAAGAACTCACACAGCCGATTTACTGAAAGGAATTGCCGCATTGTTGATGATTCAGGTGCACATTATTGAGTTGTTTGCAACAACCACCATTTTTGAAAGCAATGCAGGAAAATTACTTTTATTTTTAGGTGGCCCACCTGTAGCGCCTGTATTTTTAGCTCTTTTAGGTTATTTTATTGCATCGTCAAACAAAAGTACGCAACAACAAATTACAAGAGGTGTTAAAATTATTGTTTTAGGACTTGTACTCAATGTTGCTTTAAATTTTAATCTTATCGTTTCCGTTTTAAAAGGCAAATACACCACTGATTTGATGCCTTATATTTTTGGTGTAGATGTATTGCCACATGCAGGTTTGAGCCTTATTTTAATTGCTTTACTTCCAAAAATTGTAAAACAAAATCCCCTAGCTTTAATTGCCTTAGCCTTTGCAGTAGTATTTTCGGGCGAATTATTGATACATTACTCATCGTCATCAAAAGTATATACCCATGTGTTGGCTTTTGTTTACGGCACAGTTAAGTGGTCGTACTTTCCGCTGTTGCCATGGTTTGCTTATTCACTAGTAGGTATGGCTTTTTATAACATTATACAACGTTATGATTTTAGCATTTTAAATGCTGTAGCCGCTAAAATAATACTCATAGTGGGTTTTACCCTATTTATGCTATTTAGCTTTCCGTATGCGGTTTCTGTAGCGTCTAATTTGCAGGAGTATTACCACCATGGCATGTTGTTTTTTGTTTGGACAATTAGCTTTTTGCTACTTTACAGTTTTACGGTGAGTAGCATTGCACCCTTAATTGAACATAATTTTATTGCAAACTACTTACAATGGTTGGGTAAAAACATTACGGCTATTTATGTTATACAATGGATATTAATAGGCAACATTGCAACCGAAATTTATCAATCCATTTCATCACCATCTTCATTGCTTATAAGTTTTGTTTTAGTAGCAACTGTATCAAGCCTTGTAGTTTATGGGTGGCGGAGAGTGAGGGCGTGAAGGTTGGATGATAGTATGCGCATGCAGGTGATAATAGCTGCGTGGGCGGGAAAAACATTACTTAACCGGGTATTTATATTTGTATATCAAAGTCGAGTAAATATTTAACCCAAAACTTTTTTAATTTAATTGCTTCTCGAAATTTTTTTGACAGTTTATGTTGCTTGTTTTCTTGTAACAGATAAAGAACAACAAATTGTCCATTTTTTTGCTCTACACTTTTTATAAATAGATTTAGCATTTCGTTTTCAAAACACTTTATATACGGTTTAAAATTCATAAATTCTTTATGGATGTGTCCATTCTTTAGCCATTTTTTAAATACAGATACGTCTCTTTTAAACTCCCCTTTCAACTCTTCTTCCTCCGAAACATATTCTCCTAAATCTAATTCATATTGATAAGAGTTTTTCCAGCTATTGATGTTTATTTTCCATACCTCATTATAATGATGTTTGAATACTTCTTCGTTACAATTATTTACTTTTAAAAAATGTTCAATAATCTTTTTTTTTAAAACTCCGTTGGTGTCGATTCTCTCCGTATTTCCCCAGTGAATACAATGATGACAAGATTCACAAACAATTTGCACACCAATCAAACGTTGAGTCAATTTCTTATGATCAATATCCCATTGTTCGTGACAATGGAGTTTACTCTCTGAGTCTCCGCAAATTGCACATTGATTATGTGCTATTTTTAATTGTTCTTCTCTTATTTTTTTCCATTTTTGAGGAATATAGTGTCTCAAATTTTTTCCCCAATTATTAAATGGAATTAACTGAATTTGTAATTTTAAATCAGCCATTACTGTTAATTAAGGTTAATCACTATATAGAACAATTCATCATTTTGTGCTTTCATTTATTAATGTCTGATTGTATTAGTAAGTCTCACAGCATTGCCCATAATTCCCATATAGTAGCCAATTTTCTACAAAACTTTATTATAAACAAGACAAGGATAGTTTTACAAATTAATCATCCTATTCTCAAATACATCATTAAACTACCTATCCGAAGTAACTAAAAAAGCACCTGTAACGCCTAATGATTCTAGTTTAGGGATAATTGCTTTGGCTTCTTCTCTGGTTTTAAAACCAGTGATGCGTACTTTGTATAAGTTGTTTTCGTTTACAATAACAATAGGCTCTTTAAACACCAATTTTAATGCCGATTGAATACCCTCGGCATTGCTCATTAATGAAAGGCTTCCAACCTGTATGCTATAAATAGTAGTAGAAGTTGAGGGAGCTTTTGTTGTATCTGATTTAATTGTAGTTACTGGAGTAGCATTTTGAACTACCGGTTTCGATTCAACAACGGGTGTTGTAGTTGTTCTTGGAGTAGTATTTTGAACCACCGGCTTCGATTCAACAACTGGTGTTGTAGTTGTTGTTGGAGTAGTATTTTGAACCACTGGTTTCGATTCAACAACGGGTGCTGTAGTTGTTGTTGGAGTAGTACTTTGAACTACTGGTTTCGATTGAACACCTGGTGTTGTAGTTGTTGCGGGAGTAACATTTTGAACCACTGGTTTCTGTTCAACAACGGGTGTTGTAGTTGTTATTGAAGTAGTATTTTGAACCACTGGTTTCTGTTCAACAACAGGTGTTGTAGTTGTTACAGGGGTGGTACTTTGAACTACTTGTTTGGATTCAACAACTCGATTTACAGCACTGGTTGTTGGTGCAACTGGAGCAACAGGAATAGGCGCTGTGTTTTGAATTACTTTGTTAGTGGGTGCTGTGGTAGTTGTTGGTAGCATTGAACTACCTACCCAAACAGTATCCTTATCTGTTTTTTTAGGAGCAAATGAAATAGCAATAATTTGAATTTTTCGTTCTACTGCTGCAGCTGGGCTATAAATAGAGTTTTTAGTATCGTAATAATCATCACTCACATTAGGGCGCACTTTAAGTTCACCAATTTCTTGATCAACAAAAGAAACAGACCCTTCATTTTCTTTGGTATTATTGATGTATGGCACCAACACACTGCCTTGGTATTCCGAAAAATAATTGCGCAAACTCGAAATTCTTCGTTTTGCCAAATTCACATTGTAATCAGTAGAAGCCAATGGGCTACAATATCCTTTAATGGTTATTGTGGCTTTTTCGCCCTGTTTTAAAGCTTTTAAAAGCAATGCAGCAAATGTTTCTAAATCTTCCATGCCGGCATTTACCGAATCGTCAAAAAAGGTATCAATATCGTTTTGTGCACGCTCTAAATTTTCGCCCTTAGCACCTTTTGAATATTCTTTTTTGTACTGTTCGCGCAAAGCAACATAATCTTCGTGCGTTTTTTTATAATTTTTGGTTGTTGTTATTGCAAGTGTTTTTCTGTCGGGCTCATCGTTATGAAAATACAAGGTAAGTGGCGACAACATCTTTAATTGAGTAATAAAAATTTGTGTGCTATCCACTTTTGGTGGAGGCTCATTAATACCAGGTATTTTAAACATATAAATATCGTTGCAACAACTTTCTTTTTCTTCAAAAAAAGAACCTTTTCTGTTGGACGATAAATAAGCCTGCGTGCGTTTAGAACTGATTGAAAAATAAATATCGTTATAACTACTATTGATTGGTAGCCCTAAGTTTTTAGGCTCGCCAAATTCATTCTTTTTATAATCACTTTTAAAAATATCAAAACCACCCAAACCCTTGTGCCAGTTAGAGCTAAAAAACAATTCCTGACAAGGCTTACAATAAAACGGAGTTATTTCATCATCAATAGAATTTACTTTTTTACCTGCATTAATAGCCTTTCCGTAAGTTCCATCGTTATTTATTTTACTGTACCAAATGTCCATTTTACCCATACCTCCCGGTCGGTTAGAGGCAAAAAACAATACTTTTTCGTTTTCTAAAAAACCAATAGCAGGTTGTGTATTGTTATAACCCGGCATATTTACTTCGGGAGGCAGTTTTTTTAAACACGTCCATTTACCATTGTTGAAATCAGAAAAATAAATTTCACATTGAAATT
The DNA here is from genome assembly GCA_049651825.1 of Bacteroidia bacterium. GTDB lineage: Bacteria > Bacteroidota > Bacteroidia > 2-12-FULL-35-15 > 2-12-FULL-35-15 > 2-12-FULL-35-15. The sequence goes on along the minus strand of JBASCV010000293.1, from coordinate 5,808 downwards.
CCTGCATATTTTTTTGCTCGCAACGGGTAATGTATACAGTTGAAAAATCTTCGTTAAAAGCAGTATTGGCATTGTGTATTTTATCTTTATTAAACAAGGTATCTAGCTCTTGTGCCTTTTCCCATTGCTCTTTACGAGTTTTAGCGGTAAATATTTTATTGTAATTGATATCATTTTTTTTGTCTTTATCCTTATAATCGCGCAACGAAGAAAAATACAATATGGTATCAATTAAAACAGGAGCATACTCCGAAACCTTACTATTAACGGCACTATCCAAATGTATTACTTCAATTGTTTTATCTACCGTTGCTGATAATCCTACAGCATAATCGCAAGCAGCCAATTCTTGCTGAGCTTTTAAAACAAAATAATCGTTTTTCTTTTTCTTATTTTTTTTTGCATACTTATCAAACAACTTCTTCGCGTCTTTATACTTACCTAAACTTTTTTGAATAGTTGCAAGCCAAAACGAGCATTCAGGAAATAATTTACCTTGTGCATCGGCCTTAAATACTTTTTTATACCAACGTTCGGCAACTTCAAAATCATAATTTAAACGAGAAGCTTCGGCATATTTATACTGAATTTGTATATCATTAGAATCTTGCAAAATAGCTTGATTATAATAGATTGAAGCTGCAAAAAAATCGTTATCTAAAAATGCTTTATCACCGCTTTCTAAAAGTGTTTTTAGCTTTTGTGCTTGAGCAAAATTTAAAGCTGTAGTAAAAAATAGAATGGTAAATAAAAGAGTTAAAGCTCTTTTATTCAAAAAGCTTATTGTATTAACAGCTCTATTTCTGGTGTAATTCATTTTAATTTTATCTATTCAATTACATGTATATCGGACAAACACGCTTTTTGGCAACAAATGGAATTTCTTTTTTGAAAATATAAATTATTGAAAATTCAAATCCACCTCTCCTATTTGTTGCCTCGGTAAGCTTAGAGTTATTAATATCATAACTTACCCCTACATTAAAACTACGGTATTCCATATTCACTTTTGCAATAAAAGCATCTTTAACCCTGTAAAAGGCACCTACAGATAATGCTGTGGGCATACCTCCAACAGGCTGTAAATAATACTTCCCAAACAAACCAACAAGTGTTTCTTTATACTTACCTTGCTTTTGAAACATAAAGCTCGGAATCAAATCTATTAGAGCCGCAACCGGAAACTGGTAAATTGCATTTACAGTTGTTTTCATATCTAAACGAATGTCGGCATTATTAAAAAACGACTGTTTGGGTTTATTCAAGTGCAACATTCCAAAACCTAAACCAGCTTGTTTACGGTTTGATTTTCTCCATAAATAATTGGCGCCTGCACCAATATCCAAATACGAAACACGGTTTTTATCAAAGGTTTCGCCACTTCCCAAGGATGGGTCGTACGCATCGCCATTGTATTGGCTATCAAATGTAAGCGCATTTGAATTGAAGCTTTTAGTAGTAAATCCGGGTTGTATACCAACTGATACAAAATGAGTACTATCGGCATTTAACTGTTTTATATAGTTGGCCGAGAATGCAATTTGCGTTGTTGAAAATTTTGAATCTCCCGCTTTATCAGTATTGATAAGCAATCCAAGACCAGGTAAACCGCCTTTAATTTTCTTTTTCAAACGGGTATCCGCAGCAATTGAATAGGTTTTATATGGAACAGGTATAGCAGACCACTGACTACGTTGGTTTCCAACAAATCGCCAATCGCCATCAAAAACGCCTGTTTGAGCAGGATTTAAGTTTTGAGGCGATGAATTGAATTGTGAATAATGAATATCCTGCGCAACTCCATTTTGATAGAAAGCCAATAACAATACAATGCACGTGATTGCTTTTGAGTAAGCGCACAACGGCCTTAACAACAGCATAAACATTGCACCACACTTATTTATTTTATTACTTATATCCATCCTAAAATATGCTCTATTTTAAATTATGTTATCGAATAAGCGTTACATTACCCTTGCTCGTTAATTCAGCATTACTAAAACAAGTAGCGCGCAAATACCAAGCAAACACATCAGGATCGGCAATTCGACCGCCATAAGTACCATCCCAACCTATTGACAAGTCGTTTGTTTCAAAAATAAGTTCCCCTCTCCTATTGTATACGGCAAAATAAATTTTCTTCAAGGTGTTGCCTCGTACATAAAGTATATCATTTTTACCATCACCATTAGGCGTAAAGGTGTTTGGTACAAATACACTTTCTTCTTCACATTTATTTGAAAGTACGTATACCGTAATGCTATCTATTTTAGGGCAACCTACAGAATCTAAAATTGAGACAACAAACGTTGTTGTTCCATCAGGTGAAACAGAAGGATTAAAATCATTTTGATTGCTCACTTCAGACGCTGGATTCCAAATAACCACTAATGACGAATCGGTAATTGCATGTAAGGTTGTTGACTCCCCTGCTACAATTGTGTCGTGATCAACGGTTGCATCAATTGTGTATAAACCAGGGTCTATAGCATAAACAGTGGTAGAAACGGTTTGACTGCATGAATCACCAAAATTATCGACTGTTGACACCATCACCGTATAAGTTGTAGTATCTATAGGGGTAGCAACAGGATTTGCGATACTAGAATCACTTAGTGTATTGGCAGGAGACCAACTATACGCAAAGCCTCCTGTAGCAAGCAATTGAATACTGTTACCCAAACAAACAGAAGTATCAGTAGTTATTGAAACAGGGGCTGGGCCAGCAAAATCAATTTGAATTTCAGCAGTATCCGTACATCCATTAACCGTTTCAACCACTAATTGTACATCGTAAACCCCTATTGAATCGTACGTATGAGAGGGATTTTGAGCGATTGACGAATCGCCATCACCAAAATGCCAAAGCCATGAAGTTGGTGTTGCAATAGAAGAATCATTAAATGTTACCTGACTAACGCAAGGAACTTTATCAAAATCAAAATCGGCACTAATACCAGGATACACAATAGCATTTATAGTATCGGGCAAGCCCAAACAACCACCAGATAAAGAAGTTGGTGTAACAATGTACTCTACCGTTTGATTAGATAATGAACTATTGATAAGTGTATTACTAATAGGCGAGCCTGATTGAGAAACGGTGCTTTCGCCATTAACATTTGAATTATCAGTTGCTACCCAAGTGTAGTTAGATGGCACACTTGATTGCAAAGGCACGTTAAACAAACCTCCGCTACACAAGGCACTATCTGTAAGGTTAGTCATTAGTGGCGGAGGAACTACATCTACATTAATGTTTTGTGAAGAGGCTACACAACCAGTTGCTGTTGAGGTTGCAACAACTGAATATACAACCTGCTGTATGGTATCGGTTGGATTATTTATTAAATCAGTTATATTAACACTTGTTTGCGAGGTAGTGGTTTCGCCTGTTGTGTTTGTATTATTAGTGGCCGACCACACAAAGGTGGCAGGTACATCGGTAGCAATAGCAATATTTAAAGGCACTCCATTGCAAATAATTGTGGGACTATTTGTTACCGTTGGAGCTGGATGTACCGTAACTGTAACTGTTTGAGTAGCGCCAACACAACCTTCTGAATTTGATGTAGGCGTTACAGAATAAATAATATTTTGATTTGCGGCAGAATTATTATTAACAACATCGTTTATAGTAGCCGAAGACTGTGTACTTGTACTTTCTCCAGTAGTATTAGCATTATTGGCGGCTACCCATGTAAACGTAGACGCCATATTTGCAGAAAGTGCTATGTTAATTGCTGTCCCATCGCATACAGAATCGAAGGGAATACTAGTCATTAAAGGTGATTGATATACAATTGCATTTATAGTATCAGACACACCCAAACATCCACCTGATAAAGACGTTGGTGTAACTATATACGCTACAGTTTGATTGAATAACGAGTTATTTGTAAGTGTATTATTTATTGGAGAACCCGATTGAGATGTGGTACTTTCGCCACTAACATTTGTATTATCAGTTGCTATCCATGTATAGCTGGAAGGAACACTTGCATTTAAAGGCATATTAAAGACACTACCGCTACATAAACCACTATCGTTAATAGGTATCATTGTGGGCGGTGGAATTACGTCCACATTAATATTTTGTGCCGGTGCTACGCATCCATTGGCTGTTGATGTTGCAACAACAGCATAAACCACTTGCTGGATTGTACCTGTTGGATTGCTTATTAAATCGGTTATGGTATTTCCCGACTGTTGTGTTGTAGTCTCCCCTGTAGTATTTGTATTATCGGTAGCCGACCAGGTATACGTAGAAGCGATATTACTAGTGATTCCCAAATTTAAACTCACGCCATTACAGATGGTTTGGTCAGGAGTATTCACAACCGGCAATGCATTTACAGTAACCGTTACTGTTTGAGGATTTCCTACACAGCCACCAGGGTTTGATGTTGGGGTTACTGTATATAAAACGTTCTGGTTGCTTGCTGTATTATTTGTTAAGGTATTGTTTATTGGACTTCCCGATTGAGATGTTGTACTCTCTCCTGTAACATTTGCATTGCTAGTTGCCAGCCAAGTAAAGGTAGATGCGGTATTTGCAGTTAAAGGAACGTTCAGCGTATTTCCACTACAAATAGAAGTAGCATTGTTGCTAGTCATTGTGGGTAATGGATAAACAGTAACGGGAATTATTGTTGTATCGGTACATAGCGTGTTCGGATTAACAATTAAAGAAACATTGTAAGTTCCTAAACTTGTGTAAGTCCAACTGGGTGCGAATAAATTGGAGGTATCGTTGGTAAGCCCAGTTTCACCAAAATCCCAATGATACGTAAACGCATTGATAGAGGTTTGACTAAAATTTGAAGGGGTACCAAAACAGAAGGGTTGTAATGTTGGTATTGACGCTACCGGAATACCACACTCAACAACATTGAACTGAAAATCTCTTTTATTTACACTTAACAATACTCCGTTTCTATACTCTTCAACACAAACACCAATCACCCATTGCCCTATCATATTAGGCGTACCTGTCATTAATCCTGTTGTTGGGTCAACAGCTAATGCTGGTGACGAACTCATGGGATAGGAACCACTATAAGGCGATAACCAGGGCACAAAAGGATATGCCGGAGGATCGGCAATAGGACTATTGCAATTAGAGCTTGCTTGAGGCCCGAGTATTGGACAATTGGCATCTAATCCTGTAAAAGGATCACACAATGTATAATGCAATGAATCACCATCTGAATCGGTTGCAGAGTGATCGAAAACTAAAGGCACACCACTACACAAAAATATGGGTGGAAAATTATTATAATGAGGACTACTGTTACAAACCGCTAAAGCTGGATCAGGAACATGTGCCACATATGACGAACCTACATCGCCCGGATTTACAAGATTTAGAATAGTTCCATTTCTACAGCAACGTTGATAAACTAAATTATACCCCCCAGCCAAATTAGGCAAATTGATTGTAGTTTGGTAGATAGCCTCTTCGTAACAAATATTTGTAGGAGGTGTAAGACAGGGATTACTTATAGGAAATGGTAAAACAACAGAACCGGGAAAAGGAACACAAACACTATCTAAAAAAGTACCGGTACTATCAAAAATAAAAATTGTAGCTGGATTATCGTAAGGAGCCAAACCATTGAAACAATCGCGATATAACTTAAGTGTAATTCTGTAATTATTACCACCCAAGCAATCGTAATATATTTCACCTCCAACTATATGAGTTGAAAAGCTCTTGAACGAAACGATGACTAAAAAAAATAATATTACAAAGTGTTTTAATTTCATTTTTGAAGAAGCTTTTTTATACTTAAAGCAGTATTAACA
>JBASCV010000292.1:0-7990 GCA_049651825.1 Bacteroidia bacterium | reverse complement strand
GCATAAACCAATGGAAGCATCACATTTTCGAGTGCCGTAGAACGTGCCAATAAATTAAACGATTGAAATACAAAACCAATTTCTTTATTTCGCACTTCGGCTAAATCATTGTCGAGCATTTTAGCTACCGAAGCACCATTCAGCACATACTCTCCGCTAGAAGGTGTATCCAAACAACCCAATACATTCATCAATGTTGATTTACCGCTACCCGATGGCCCCATGAGTGCTACGTACTCGTTTTTATAAATTTCGAGCGATACCGAACGTAAGGCATGTATGGTTTCTGAGCCTATTTTATAGGCCTTTGCAATGTTACTAAGCTTTATGATTGATTCCATGCTAACGGGAATTACAAATGGTATAACAAAGAATAAAGATAATAAAAATATAGCAAAATCAGTAAATTCGTAATGATTCGCAATTGGTAGAATTTTAAAATCGAATCAAAAAATGTTCTTTCACTTGTTCTTTGCGCAAAAAAACAATGCCCATATAAAACAAATCAATGGTAACCGTTACTTGATTATTATTTTTTATTTCCTCCCAAGCTTCAGCAACTTCGGGCAAACCTACATTCGATACAACAAAAACACTTGATGCGCTTGCCTTTTCAAGACATTGATAAAAAACCGACAACACCTCATCTTTTGTTTTTTGATGAATTACAACAAAATCAAGTGTACTCAATTGTTTTAACAAATCAGGTAAAGAAGTTGTTTGAGATTCATACAGCAACGTTACGTTTTTCAATTTCAATTGCTCTAAATGAGATGCTGTAATTTTCTGTAGTTCCCTATTTTCTTGAAATGAATATACTTTCAAATGTTCCGAAACCGAAGCAGCATAAGCCGAATCGATACCCAACTTGTCATTTATTAAAACAACACTACTGGGCTGAAAATAATTCACCAAACGAAACAACAACTTACTGTACTTTTCATCAGGCATTTTTTTTGCTGTCTCGCTTACGCTTAAAGAACCTACAACAACAGTAGAATCAAGCAATATTTTTCGCTGAGCTTCAATTGTTTTGTAGCAGTAATAATCCTTATTGTTGTAAATTACGTTGGTTACCAAATCAAATACAAAAGGCGAATGAACACCATGTTCGTTTGTTGATTTAAACTTGTATAAAAAATAGTTATATAACGATGAACAATTGATCACAATAATTGAATATAATTTTAATTTATAAGACCAACGCCAGTCGGGCAACGCTGGTCGGGATTTGTAATCCCGACCTTATAGCTTGCGGATTTGCAATCCGCTTAAAGCTTTAATCATATTATAATCACATCAATCAATCCTTTCATATCTGCATAATTTCTTGCTGAACTGTACAAATACTCATGAGCTTCAGCAACAAACATTTCTTCTACTGGATTATTATGAATATAATTCAATTTTTGTTTAACAAACTCTGGTTTAAATAATTCTACTGGATGATTTCCATCTTGCCAAAATTTATAATTTTTGATTTTAGGATTATATCTACCTGCAAATTCAAACCTATCAAGCATCCATTCTCTCCTACTTTCGGGCTCTTCTTGTATTAGTCGAATGATTTCTTTTGACGTGTATTTTTTAAAATCCCTTAACGTATCCGATAGTTTATTTGAATCTTGGCTTCTAACAATTAAATGCAAATGGCTGGGCATCAAACACCAAGCAAAAATTTCAAGCCCTTTATGTGTTTGACAGTATTTTAACGATTCTATTATGGCTAGTTTATGATTTTTTCGAGTGAATACATCTATCCAATCTACTACTGTCATGGTAATAAAATGAGCCTGTCCTTCATTTATTCTATAATGAAATCCCATACAGCAAATTTAATTAATTTAAGCTAAGTATGGGATTGCAAATCCCTAACTATTTGGTCGAGATTACAAATCTCGACCAGCGTGGGGGGATTGCAAATCCCCACCAGCGGGGATATACCAATGGAAGCATTACATTTTCGAGTGCTGTAGAACGAGACAATAAATTGAACGACTGAAACACAAAGCCAATTTCTTTGTTACGCACTTCGGCCAAATCATTGTCCAACATTTTAGCTACAGAAGCTCCGTTCAAAACATATTCTCCGCTAGAAGGTGTATCCAAACAACCCAATACATTCATCAATGTTGACTTACCGCTTCCTGACGGCCCCATAAGTGCCACATACTCGTTTTTATAAATTTCGAGAGATACCGAACGTAAGGCGTGTATGGTTTCTGAACCTATTTTATAGGCCTTTGCAATGTTACTAAGCTTTATGATCGATTCCATGGTTACAAGTTATGAATGGTATAACAAAGAATAAAGATAAGAAAATACTGTCAACTAGTAAAGTCCGTTAAAAATGGAGAGAAATGAAGCAGGTTGGTAATTCTAACAACTTAAGATTCACACAGATTCGTAGATTCGTAAATCATTCGTTATTCGTAACCTTCTAAAATCGAATCAAAAAATGTTCTTTTACTTGTTCTTTGCGCAAAAAAACAATGCCCATATAAAACAAATCAATGGTAACTGTAACTTGATTGTTATTTTTTATTTCCTCCCAAGCTTCTGAAATTTCGGGCAAACCAACATTTGATAGTACAAAAACACATGATGTGATTGCCTTTTCAAGGCATTGGTAAAAAACGGACAACACCTCTTCTTTTGTGTTTTGATGAATCACAACAAAATCAAGTGTATCCAATTGTTTTAACAAATTGGGCAAAGAAGTTGCTACGGATTCATCAAGCAATGTTATATTTTTCAATTTCAATTGTTTCAAATTGGATGCTGTATTTTTTTGCAGTTCCTTACTTTCATTTAAAGAAAACACTTTTAAATGTTCTGAAACAGAGGCTGTATAAGCAGTATCAATACCCAAATCGTCCGTTATTAAAACAACGGTGTTGGGTTGAAAATAATTAACCAATCGAAACAACAACTTACTGTACTTTTCATCGGGCAGTTTTTTTGCAAGCTTGCTCACGCTTAAAGAGCCGGCAACAGCAGTAGAATCAAGCAGTCTTTTTCGTTGCGCTTCAATTGTTTTGTAACAATAATAATCCCTATTGTTGTATATCACATTAGTCACCAAATCAAACACAAAAGGCGAATGAACTCCGTGCTGGTTGGTTGATTTCAGTTTGTATAAAAAAAAGTTATATAACGAGGTTAAATTGCTCACAGTAATCAAATATAATTTTAATTTATAACCCTAAACGCTAGTCGGGATTTGTATTTAAGCTGATTGGGATTGCACCTGCCGACCAGCCTTTCGAACACTAATGATTGTAAATCCCGACCGGGGCTTGATATGGGATTACAAATCATTAGTGTTCGAAACCTTAATCGTCATTAAATAAATGCTTCATTTTAAAAGGGTTTCCACCGCATAAAATTACAATTTCTTTTATGATATACGCTTCCAATTCATGTGAAAAATTGAGCTTAGGAATTTTATATCCATCAAGTTTATTTAATTTTTTGTAGGCAATTAGCAAAATGGATAATATAAACGTCATGTAAATTATTACTGTTATTCCATTCTCATTTCTTGAAACAATATGTCCAAGATTTAGTTCCTGTTTTAAAAACTTGAAAAACACCTCTATATCCAATCGTTGTTTATAAACAAACGCAATTTCATATGCTGACAAGTCTTCTATGTTAGTAAGAAAATAAATATCTTCTCCAGTTTTATCAATCACTGCTTGAATAAGTCGCATTGGTGTTAAAATCCATTTGCTGTCCGCATTTTTAAGCAATACAGTCAAGTCGTTCTTAATAGTAACTGAGCTATTATCAGGTTTAAGAGTTTTTGTATTGCTCGATATTATTTTAAACAACACATCTGTTTTTATTCTTGTAACAAACTGAATTTGATTCTCTGAAAATTTTTCAAATGTTTTTCTTGACTGAACGCCTCTATCAAAAACTATAATGTTTTCTGTATTGAATTTATAATTGAGAATAGCACAAGGAGTAGTTTTGTCTTCACAAAGAGCCTGCTTTGTTTTAAAAATCTCAACATGACATGGAAAAGAGCCTTTCATTCCCACGGTATATTTCAATTGTTTTTTATTGGTTTTGTGTCATACTTTCATCCCCCAGTTTACTAGCTTTGATGAGATAGCCACCATAGTACTATCAAAGCGAATCAGCGAGTTTTTTTCTTTTAATAAATTCGAAAAACTGTCAAATGAAGAATAAAATATTTTTTCAAAATACTCTGGATTAATTGTAGCGATACGATCTCTAATGGAATTAAATTTAGTTGTACTATTTCCTGTATTGGCAAATGCTTTGAAGGTGGTTGAGTGATAAAAACTTTCCATAATTCGCAAAGTAGCTTTATTGCTATTAAGCATAGAAAATAAAAGCAATCGAAACATGCTAATTCCTGTAAGTTTCTTTACTTGATGGTCTACTTTTGTTTGAGCTGATAAAAACTCTAATTCCGATTCTGGAATGAGTTTTAGTATGGAAGATACATTCATACACAAAACTCAATTTTGGCCTTCTATCAAAAATAAATACAAAGAAAACTTATTAATATAAACCTGTTCATATAGGTTTCGAACACTAATGATTGCAAATCCCGACCAGCTGGGTATCAAAAAAAACACCTACAAATTTAAGAAAAATGTAGCATTTTTCTTAAATTTATTTGAAGATAAAACAACGCTCTATTTGCTAAAATGAGATGACCAAAAAAATTCAATACATTTGTTTCAGCAATAACGCATTAAAAACCTTAGCACACACAACCTTAACAAGAAAAAGATATTGTAACATAAACAATGAAAACAAGCAAAAAAATATTAGTAGTATTCTGTTTTTTCTTGACCAACTATGTTTTTGCTCAAAACATTGATTCCTTAAAAATTCGCTTAAAACAAGCTACATCCCACAATGCAAAACTTAACTTAAACTACACCATTGCAAAAGCTGAAAACAATTACCGTTTAAGTTACTGGAACACACTGCTAACAGAAAGCCAAAAACAAAAAAACACAGCATTAGAAGCCAAAATACTACATACCATTGGTAACGATATTTTATTTAAACAAGGGAAATATTCGGATGGTTTTAAACACATAAATCAAGCATTAAAAAAAGCAACAAGTATAAAAGATAGCTTAGAAATGAGCTTCTGTTACACGCACATTGCTTACTATTATAATCTTATTAGCCAGTATCCTAAAGCATTAGAATGTGCACTGAAAGCCCTAAACATTCAAGAAAAAACAAAAGCCGAAAACAAAACAATTGCTTATACATTATATATTATAGGTATAGTATATTCTGGACTTAAACAGGATGATAAAGCGCTTGAATATGCAAAAAAAAGCATGCACTTGGCTATAAAAGCAGCAGATAATAAGCAAATGCTGACAAGTTGCGAAAGCATTGCAGCAAAATTTTCTGATTTAAAAAATTTTGATTCTGCATTGTATTATATAGCAAAAAGTCATGAATTCATTAACGTATCAAAAGTAGAAAAAGAAAAGTTAATCCGTCATTATAAAATGACGGGGTTAGTTTATACCAATGCCGGAATACTAGAAAAAGCAAAAGAATATTTACTTAAAGTACTGGCTCTTGACAGCAATAAAACAAACCATTCGGCACTTTCGTTATTTGCACTTGGAACAATAAGTTTCGAAAATAGAAATTATGTAGCTGCCGAAAAGGAGTACACAAGCGCGTTACAATTATTTAAAAAATCCAAGTCTAATTTCTATGTTTACTTAATAGATACAACCCTTGGTTATTTGAATAACAAAATGGGCAACTATGAAAAATCCATTGCTTTTTACAAAGAAGGATTTTTATACAGGGATAGTATGTATAACGATGAGAGCAAGAAAAAAATTATTGAAACCGAAATGAATTATGAGTTTGAGAAAAAAGAATTCGCAAATAAACTAAAAGAAGAACAAAAATTTAATGCACTAAAATTAGAAAACGAAAAAAGGAATGCTACTAAAAACCTAATTATAGTAATTGTTGTGGCGCTATTGATAGTATTTTTTATCATTACTTATGTATTTTACCGAAACAACAAACAAAAACAAAAAATGAAAGAGTATGAAAAAAATGAACTCAAACAAAAACTGCTGCTCACACAAATGAATCCTCATTTTATTTTCAACTCGCTTGGCAACATCAAACACCTTGCTAGAGGCCACCAAGAAGAAAAATTAATGACCTTTATAGATACCTTTTCGTTACTTACCCGAAAAGTGCTTCAACAATCCAGAGAAAATTTTATTTCCTTACAAGAAGAAGTAGAAACAATTGAAAATTATTTGCTTGTACAACAAATGCTTACCGACCAAACTTTTGATTTTGATACATATACACCAAAAGAGCTAGATAAACAAAAACTATTTATACCACCCATGCTCATACAACCATTTATTGAAAATGCTATCAAACATGGTTTAGTAAACCCAAACAGAAAAGGAGAAATTACAATTCGTTTTATTTTCGAAAACAACAAACTATATACCGAAATAATAGACAACGGAAAAGGCTTTGATAACAGTAAGAATGAAAAAACGAACCACCAATCCTTAGCCATTAAAATTACCAAAGAACGCTTGCAATATTACAACAACAAAGTAAACAATAGCATCCGTTTCGAAAACATAATTGATGCCACAGGAGCTATCGTTGGTGCAAAAGTTTTTTTTGAAATACCGTATATTTGCGAAAACTAGTAAATGATGATGTTAAAAGCCCTAATTATTGACGATGCCATAGCCTTCAGAAACGAGAACAGGATTGCTATTGAAAAAAACTGCCCGAATATTCGAATAATTGGTGAAGCCAATTCAGTTGCAACAGGCATTGAAATAATAAAACAACTTGCTCCTGATTTGGTGTTTTTGGATATCGATTTAGGGGATGGAACAGGTTTTGACTTACTAAAAAAATTACAACCCATACAGTTCAAAGTCATTTTTGTATCAGGCTACGAAGATTATGCTATAAAGGCTTTCAGAAGCAATGCCATTGATTTTTTGCTAAAACCCATCAATGCTAAAGAGTTGGCGGAAGCTGTTGAAAAAGCAACAACAGCAATAGATAAAGACATGATGGACGTAAAGTTGAACAACTTATTTTTAAATGTTGAACGTCCGAAAAATTTACAAAAAATACTTTTAAAAACAACCGAAAAAATATTCTCTATCAATTTGCAAGACATTGTTCATTGCGAAGGACAATCCAACTACACTACTTTTAACTTAATTGACGGCTCAAAAATATTAGTGTCTTATAGTTTAAAGGATTACGAGCTCACTTTGAACAACTTAGGCTTTTTTAGGCCTCACCAATCACACCTCATCAATATGGCATATTTCAGCTATTATAGCCGAACTGACATGGGTTATATTGTTTTAAAAAACAACGTAAAAATTCCATTATCACAACGCAAAAAAGTAGAATTTTTAAGCTTACTTGAAAAGCTGTAACATCCAAAAATCGAATTTGAAACCAATATAATCGAATTCGAAACACGACCTATCGCATTTGAATTTACACTTCTTCTAGTGTTTTTAGTCTTTACATTTGTATCGTTAAACTAAAATAATACGATTTAAATTAAGCTTTGCCCATATTATATTCTTATACCATTACTTCGTTCAAAATTAGTCAACAAATTAATTTGAACTAAGTAATGTAAATGCCACAAATAGTAGCTATTATAGTCAAATTTCTGTAAGGCAATTGGACTATTACAGGTACAAAAGCGGTACTAACTAAAAGATAGCACTTAAGGTACTAAAAACTCTTTCGACCATGAAAACAAAGATGCTACGTTTACTTGCTATAATTATCATATCCCACATCTCATATCTAACATCTGTAAAAGCTCAAAACAACGTAGGTGTAGGTACAGCCAACCCTCACGCCAGTGCAGTATTGGATTTAACAGCCACCGACAAAGGTTTTTTAACCCCTCGTATAGCCGATACCAATTCAATAACCT
>JBASCV010000291.1:0-11454 GCA_049651825.1 Bacteroidia bacterium | reverse complement strand
TGCTGGGAACGGGAACAAGTACGGCTGGGGCAGAATCTGGCGTACTTCAATTATACAACGATGCAGGTGCTATAGGTGTTCAGATATTTTCACAGGGGAATTCATGGATAACAGGCAGCAATGTTGGTATCGGAACAACAAGCCCCGCTAATAAGCTGGATGTTGCAGGTAGTTTAGCCGTAGGTGGAACTTATGCAGGAACAGCAGCACCTACGGATGGAGCTATTATAAAAGGAACCGTGGGCATTGCAACTTCAAGTCCCAGCACCACCTATAAATTGGATGTAAATGGAACGACCCAATGTACAAATAACGTATGGACTTCTGACCAACAGTTCAAAACAGATGTTGATAGCATTCATAGTGCTTTAACAATAATTGACCAACTGAAACCGAAGAGTTACTTTTTTGATACAGCAAATGTTTATGGATTTAATTTTCAATCAACAAAACAGTATGGGTTTATTGCAAACGAAATTCAGAATGTGCTTCCTGAATTAGTTTTTACATCAACGAAACCAGACGAAGTTGACACCTTGGGCAATGTTGTTCATCCTGGAATTACGTATAGGTCACTAAACTATATTGCATTCATTCCAATACTAACCAAAGGTATCCAAGAGCTTCAGCAAAAGAATGATAGTTTATTAACGAAATTAAATGCTGATGAAGCTGTTAATAATTCATTGCAGGAACAAAATACATTATTGCAAAATCAGGTAAATCAATTAACAACAAATGTTACCACAATTCAAGACCAGTTGAATCAATTATTGGATGCGGTAAATAACTGTTGCAATGCAACTCGTTCTATGCACATTGGTTCAGCATCTGATACCCAATCAATACCTTCGCAACAATTGGATGTAAAATTAAGCGATGTTCAAACAATAGTATTGGAACAGAATGTTCCAAATCCTTTCGCTGAACAAACAACCATCAATTATACTTTACCACTTAATACAGGAAAAGCACAGATGCTGTTTTATAATTCAAATGGCAAATTAATTCAATCTACCGAGCTTATTCAAAAAGGTAAGGGACAATTAAATGTATTTGCGAGTGACCTATCAAGTGGTATCTATACATATACGCTTGTAGTTGATGGAAAAGTAGTTGAAACAAGAAAAATGATTAGACAATAATCGCTATTCCAAATGAATCTTATCAATCCGTTAGTTGACGGATTGGTAAGATTTCATCTACTGTGGGAATAACGAAATTAGTTTTGTATCTTTATATTAAAGAACTGCCGTATGAAACACTATTTATTCATATTTCTATTTTTTTCAGCAATAGGAACTTATTCGCAAAACCTTGTCCCCAATTATAGTTTTGAGGATACCCTCCACTGCCCAACAACACCAAGTCAAATCAATTTTGTTCCCCCTTGGTTTTCCCCAACAACAGGAACCCCTGATTATTTTAATGGGTGTTCTTCAACTTCAAGTGTACCAGCTAATGGGGGGTATCAATTTGCAAGAACTGGACAAGCCTATGCTGGTTTTATTCTCTTTGCTTCTTCCTCGTATCGTGAGTATACTGAAACAGCATTAATCTCACCATTGATAGCAGGAAAGCAATACAACGTTTCTTTTTATGTTAACTTATCAGAAAGGTCGAATTACGCTATAGATGCTATTGGCCTCTACCTTTCAACTGATAGCGTATTAAGTAGTAATAATCAAAATCTTTCATATCAGCCTCAGATAAAAAATACAGATGGAAATATTTTAAATGACACTGCCAATTGGCTTCTAATATCAGGAGAATACACTGCTACGGGTGGTGAAAAATACATTACAATTGGTAATTTCAAAAATAACGCAAACACCGATAGTTTGTTTCTTGGTGGAGGTGGCGGAGCTGTTTCATATTACTATATTGATGATATTTCAGTGGTCTTATCTGATAGTACAATAGGTATAAAAGAACAGAACCAACCTACTACACAGCTGTCAACTTATCCAAATCCAGCCAACCCAACATTTACAATCCAACTCCCAACCCAGCAAACTTTTACACTATCCGTAACTGATATTACTGGCCAAACCGTTTATACCAATAAAAACGCTACTGGTAACATTACTGTTGATGCCACAGGTTTTAGCTCTGGTGTTTATTTTGTTAAAGCAGTAAATGAAAGAACTGTGTTAAGGGGTAAAATAGTTAAGGAGTAATGGGTTTTCAAGGTCGCAAATTGCGACCTTGAAAATTAGGAATTAATGTTTGGCTTTAGATATTTTATAACCTATTTGTTTTCGAGGTTTTGTGTTTTCTTTCTTTTCAAGAAGTTCATCCAAATATTTAAAAACAACCTCCATATTTTTACCTTGATTATCCAACTTTCTTTTTATCTTTTCGATTTCTAAACGAAGCTCAGTGCTGTTATTTAAAATTTCTCTAAGTTGTATAAAAACGTCAATAATTTTCAAACTAACAGCAATTGCTTTTTTACTCTTTAATACATTAGATAACTGCAATACACCGTGCTCTATAAATGCGTATGGCAAGTATTTAATATTTTCACCTCTTTTCAAGGTCGCAAATTGCGACCTTGAAACTTCCGCTTCTTCTTTGGTCAATTCAAACATATAACGTTCAGGAAAACGCTCTATATTCCTTCTAACTTGCTCCTTTAAACGTTTTGTTTCAACCCCATATAATTCAGCAAGGTCGCTATCTAACATTACTTTTTGTCCTCTGATGTAATAAATTTTATTCATTATAACTTCATCAGGTATTATCAATGTCGTTTCTTTTTGAGCCATTTCATTTTATTTATCTTGAAGTAACAAATTGCTATTTCAAGTTTACTAAACAAAGCTAAAACATTTCTTGTTTATCTCAAAAGGCAAAAGGTTTTAATCAATCCTATTTATCATCTTTGGTAATTGATGTAACTGAGAGAAAAGTGTATGAAACTAAAAACGCTAGTGGTACTATTATTATTGATGCTAGTGAATTTAGCTCAGGCGTTTATTTTGTAAAAGCAGTAAATGAAAGAACGGTGTTAATGGGTAAAATGGTTAAGGAGTAAAATCTTTACGGTAAAAAAACAAAATTTCAAAAAACACAAAAAAGTATTAACTTTGTAAAAAGGAAAACAATCAACATGAAAGGCATTAGCTATATAACAGATGAAAAAAACAATAAAAAAGCCGTAGTAATTGATTTGAAAGCTATAGGAGAAAGAGAGGAAGAGGTGCATGAATTTATTGATGTACTTATTGCAGAATCAAGAAAAGGAGATGAATTGGTAAGCTGGTCTGACGCAAAAAAACATTTGAAGAAAAAAGGCAAACTATGAGTTATATAGTTACCATTCGCAAACAAGCCCTTAAAGAACTGGAGCATCTTCCTAAAAAAGACACCCTGCAAATCACTACTGCTATTGATGAATTATCCCTCAATCCGCGCCCAAATGGATGCAAAAAACTCAAAGGCGAAAGTGAATATATTTGGAGGATTAGAGTGGGAAACTATCGTGTGCTTTATACAATAGAAGATCAAATAAAAATAGTGGAAATCAGAAAGGTTGGACATCGAAAAGATATTTACCAATAAAAACCACCTATTTACCTCAACCCCTCCACCTCAACATTCACTATCCAATTGCCAAGCCAGCAAAACTTTACGCTAAGTGTAATTGATATAACAGGCAGAAAAATGTATTTAACTAAAAACGCTAGTGGTACTATTAGTATTGATATTAGAATTCATTTTATATTTATACGAATGTAAAAGTTCAACGTGTAGCCCAACAAAAGAACCCCGCTATTTGGCGGAGTTCTTTTGTTTTTATGGTATATCTAATAGAAATTAATAATTTATCACTTGCTCAACTGCTGTAGCAGGTAACTCACGGTACTCATATTTTTGAGTACGCAATTGAGGCTCAAAACCAGCTTCACGTATAGCATCTTGAATGCCTTTTGCAGTAAAACGGTGTGGAGCTCCAGCAGCGGAAACCACATTTTCTTCAATCATTATACTACCAAAATCATTTGCACCAGCATGCAAACAAAGCTTTGCAACATCTTTACCTACAGTTAACCAACTTGCTTGAATATTAATGATATTAGGCAACATAATACGGCTCATGGCAATCATACGGATGTATTCATCACCACTTACGTTATTGGTTATTCCTTTATGACGTTTTAACAAAGTGCCATCATCCTGAAAAGGCCAAGGGATAAAGGCTAAAAAGCCATTTGCCGATGCCGGTTTAGCGGCCTGTACTTCTCTAATCATCACTAAATGCTCAAAACGCTCTTCAATGGTTTCAATGTGACCAAACATCATTGTGCCTGACGTAGTAATATCCAACTGATGTGCAGCACGCATCACTTCAAGCCACTCACGACCAGTACATTTGCCTTTAGAAATTAATCTACGTACGCGGTCGTTCAAAATTTCGGCACCAGCACCAGGCATACTGTCCATCCCCGCATCTTTCAATGCTTTCAACACCTCGGTATGCGTTGATTTTTCGAGCTTAGTAATGTGTGCTACTTCGGGTGGACCAAGTGCATGAAGCTTAAGATTGGGATAAAGACTTTTGAGCTCTTTAAACAAGTTTACATAAAAAGCCAAGCCTAAATCAGGATGATGCCCTCCTTGCAAAAGAAGTTGATCGCCACCATATTGAAATGTTTCTTCAATTTTTTTCTTATACGTTTCAATATCGGTTATATAAGCTTCTTTATGGCCTGGTATACGATAAAAATTACAAAACTTACAATTAGCAATACACACATTGGTAGTATTTACATTTCTATCAATTTGCCAAGTAACTTTACCATCGGGCTTTTGTATTTTTCGGAGCTCATTACCTACAAACATCAAATCGGCTGTTGGTGCATTTTTAAATAAATACACTCCCTCCTCTATTGATAAAAATTCAAAGTTTACGGCTCTTTTTAATAATTGTTGAATGTTCATTTGTTTTGATTTTAAACAGTTTGAATGAATTAGCACAACATAAATATGTTTAACTCATTGAAAGCTGAAAAGGAAATTATTTTTCTTACATTTACTATCCTAATGTAAAAATACTAATTATGACAACTATCTCCCAGAAAACTACAATAAATAACTCCGAAACATTGGTTTTGTTATTAAATAATGCAAAAACAATTAGCGGTTATGGCCTAAACAAAACGGAAATTGAATTCATCAAAAACGAAATTGAAAAAAAGGAAAAAAAATTTATTCATGTTCAACAAAACAATCGCTCTATTTTTATTCAATTAATAGATAAAAAAAATGAGTTGTATTTAACCTTAGAATCGCTTCGCAAGGCAGCAGCTACGGCACATGCAATAATTGTTGCCGAAAAAACAGAGGCACTTACCCTTGTTGATGCTGATAATAACATAGCCGAAACACTTGCTTTTGCTGAAGGTTTAGCATTGAGTAACTATCAATTTTTAAAATATAAAAAAGACAGAAAAAAGGAACAATTTACGCTTAAAACAATTGGTATTTACGGCTCAAAAATAACGAAAAGAGCCATAGAAGACTTAAATACAGTAGTGGAAGCAACGGCTATTGCGCGTACGTTGGTAAATGAACCAGTAAACTTTTTAACGGCAACGCAACTTTCTAAAGAGTTTCAAAAACTAGGTAAAGAGGCAGGCTTTAGAGTTGAAGTATTTGACAAATCGAAAATAAAAGCATTAAAAATGGGTGGTTTATTGGCCGTTAACCGTGGTAGTGTAGACCCGCCAACATTTAGCATTATGGAATACAAACCTAAAAATGCAAAAAACAATAAACCTATTATACTTGTTGGAAAAGGCGTGGTATACGATACAGGTGGAGTAAGTTTAAAACCAACTCCTAACAGCATGGATATGATGAAATGTGATATGGCAGGTGCTGCAGCTGTAGGTGCAACTTTATATGCAATTGCAAAAGCAAAACTACCTGTTTATGTAATTGGCATAGTACCCGCAACAGATAACCGACCAGGCGGTAATGCCTACGTACCAGGCGATGTAATAACCATGTACAACGGACTTACGGTTGAAATGTTAAATGCTGATGCTGAAGGCCGTATGATACTTGCTGATGCATTGGCATATGCTCAAAAGTATAAACCCGAATTGGTAATTGATTTAGCAACCCTTACAGGCGCTGCGGTTGCTGCCATTGGCACATCGGGCATTGTAAGTATGGGCACAGCAAGCGATAAAATAAAAAGCGAATTAAAACAAAGTGGTAACAATGTGTTTGAACGCCTTGCCGAAATGCCTTTTTGGGACGATTATGACGAGTTGATAAAATCAGACATTGCTGATATGAAAAACCTTGGAGGCCCTTATGCAGGAGCCATTACAGCAGGTAAGTTTTTAGCACGCTATATTGATTATCCGTGGATGCACTTTGATATTGCAGGACCTGCATTTTTAACCGGAAAAGAAGCATATAGGGTAAAAGGTGGAACAGGTGTTGGTGTAAGGTTGTTGTTCGATTTTTTAAAAAATAAAGTAAACTAGTATTGTGTTCAAAAAAAAGAGTTTATTATTTGTGATATGTATCGCTATTCCACTAATTGCAGGTGGAATAGCGGGATACATTACCAAACAAGAAATAGAAAGCTGGTACGTATTATTAAAAAAGCCATTTTTCAACCCTCCTAATTTTGTTTTTGGACCAGTATGGACAACTTTATATTTATTAATGGGATACTCGTTCTATCGCATTATTATACACCCCAATAATAATGATAAACAACAAAGTATTCTTCTATTTTCAAGCCAGCTCATCCTTAATTTTTGTTGGAGCTTTTTGTTTTTTAACTCGCACCTTCTTATCGTTGCCCTAATTGAAATGATGTGTTTGTGGGCAAGTATATTAATTATGATTATTCATTATAAAAGAATTGACCGTACATCCGCATATCTAAATATTCCTTACTTGATTTGGGTAAGCTTTGCGATGCTACTCAACGGAGCTATATGGTGGTTGAACAGATGAAAAAAACAAATAAATCAAACATACTATCCAAAGAACAGGTACAATACTTAGCCCTGATAAGCCAAGAACTAATTGCATCATCAACTACAAAAAATAAAACCATTGATGTAATAACAAACCTTGGTTACATTCAAATAGATACACTTGCCGTAATAGCACGTGCACACCACCATACGCTATGGAGCAGATTACCCAATTATAAAGAGGAAGAGCTGAATGATTTAATGACAAAAAAGCTAGTTTTTGAATACTGGAGTCATGCTGCATCGTACCTACCAATGAGCGATTACCGATTTTCGTTGCCACGAAAAAAAATGTACGCTGATGGAAAATCACATTGGTTTGAACAAGATAAAAAAATAAAAAAGTACGTACTTGATAGGATTAAGGCTGAAGGAGCATTGCAATCGAAAGATTTTGAATTTAAACGACAAGGCCCAGGCAATTGGTTTGAATGGAAACCTGCAAAAAAAGCACTAGAACAACTTTTTATGGAAGGCAAATTAATGGTTGCTAACAGAAAAGGATTTCAAAAAATTTACGACTTAACAGAACGCATTGTACCATCAGGTACAAACACAACATTACCTAATGCCAAAGAATATGCGCAACATTTAGTATCAAAAACAATACAAGCACACGGTATAGTAAGTGAAAATGAAATACTATACATGCGTAATGATTTAAAAACGGATGTAAATAACTTGCTAAAAGAGCAATTAAAAGCGGGTGTACTACTTGAAGTAAAAATTGAGGGTGATAATAAAAGCTATTATACAACTGCTAGCACATTAGAAAAGTTGAATAAAAAAAGCAATTCAGAAAAAACGGTACATCTACTTTCGCCATTCGACAATATGGTAATTCAGCGTAAACGCTTGCAAAGCCTATTTAATTTCGATTACGGAATAGAATGTTATTTACCAGAAGCCAAAAGAAAATATGGATATTTTTCACT
Organism: Bacteroidia bacterium; assembly: GCA_049651825.1. Taxonomy (GTDB): domain Bacteria; phylum Bacteroidota; class Bacteroidia; order 2-12-FULL-35-15; family 2-12-FULL-35-15; genus 2-12-FULL-35-15. The sequence goes on along the minus strand of JBASCV010000291.1, from coordinate 3,509 downwards.
CCCTGTATTATTTGATAACCAGTTTGTTGCTCGCATAGATCCGAAAGCGGATAGATTATCGCAGATATTTCATATTAAATCCATTCATTTTGAAAAAGGGTTTAAACCTACTGATGAATTCAATCGTATATTTGCAAAAAAACTAAAATCATTTGCTTTATTTAATGGTTGTAATTCTATTCAAACAGAGCATTTAGGGACTACCAACGGTACAATAAAAAAATTAATTTCAACTATTAATAACGAACTAAAATGAAAAAAGAACTTTCTGCTAAACAACGTTCAGAACTCATTGAGACATTAAAAAATCGTTTTGAGAAAAATAAAAATCGCCACACAGGAATTGATTGGGCCAAAGTACAAGCTAAACTAGAAGCTAAAAATAATGGAGCGAAACTGTGGTCGTTGAATGAGATGGAGATTAGTGGAGGTGAGCCAGACGTTATTGAGTACGATAAAAAAACAGATGAATACTTGTTTGTTGACTGTTCGGCAGAAAGCCCCAAAGAACGTAGAAGTTATTGTTACGACAGAGCAGCACTTGATGCAAGAAAAGAAAACAAACCTAAAAACAATGTTGTAGAAGTTGCCGAAAACATGGGAATAGAGCTTTTATCAGAAGAGCAATATAAAGCGTTACAAAAATTTGGACCTTTCGATACAAAAACGTCAAGCTGGATAAAAACACCAGCAGCTATACGCAAACTTGGTGGTGCTATTTTTGCAGATTATCGCTATGGTACTGTTTTTGTGTACCACAATGGTGCAGAATCGTACTATGCAGCTAGAGGATTTAGAGGGTTATTAAGGGTGTGAATCATACGCTAGCCCTTTTCTTTTTTGAGCAATTTTTCTAAATAAAATGTTCCGAATGGAAAAAACGAAAGCAAAAAGGCAATAACAACGGTTTTGAACGACCATTTATAAAAAATGCCAGCATGAAGCAAAGCGAACACGTAGGCAACAAATAATACTCCATGTGCCATGCCTACAACTCTAACAGGCATAGGCATACCGGCCCAATACTTTAATGGCATTGCAATAAAAATCAAAATAAGGTACGAAAGTCCTTCGGCAAAGCCTATTTTAAGAAATCTACCCAATGGCGATTTTATCCATGTATTCATGTTGTATGAGTTTTAGTTTTTACAGTATCAAGAAGAATACTTTTTAAGAGCATGTTTAAAATTTATTAAATTATTTACAAATCCCCAACACACATTTCTCGACTCCGCTCGAAATGACCAGTGCGCTGTGATTTCGAGCGGAGTCGAGAAAGGCGTGTTACACAAATTTTATACAGGCTCTATATTTATTTAAAAGATAAATATAAGAATACTAATTCACCTTCTGCCAAATTTCAGGTCCAACTTTTTTACCTGTAATCATTTCTAAAAGAGTAAATAAGTATTCATTTTCAGGCTGACCACTTTGTTCACACACTTTAGTAAAAGCAGTGTTAGAAATATCAAAAATAGAAGTTAAATCCATTTTCCACTGCTGTTCTTCTTTGTAAAAATGAATATAAAAAGGAGTTACTTTTCCGTTACTTACAAACTGCGCTTTAGCAAAATCTTTATCTACTGCTACATCTCCTAAGGAATTGTTAGCAACACTACTTTTACCTACCATCCCACTTTTAATAGCATACACCAACAGTTGTTTCCCGTCAAACGATAGTATGTTTTCTTTTGATGTTCGGTGACGAACAGAAAACACCATTAGTTTATCTAACAGTGAAAGTGAACTTATTTTTACAGAATCGGCATTTTTAACAAGTTCAAGTATAATGTCATAGTATTTAATTGTTCTACTATCAACATATTTAACAGCCTCTTCTCCTCTATCTTCTATAATTGACGATTTGTAATTTTCAAATGCTTGAATAACTGCTTTTTGCGATGTTGTTTGAGCCAAACAGAAGTTTGTTACGAACAATAACAAGCCAATAACAAATTGTATGTGTTTCAAAATTAGGCTTTCGCTTTAAACTTGTTAATAGCATTTACTGTAAAATCAGATAAAACCAACTTACCACTCATTTCGGCACGCTCAATCAATAATGTATCCCAATTTTCGGTTCCTTTCCAAAATGCTTTCTTTAACAAATCCATAGCCTCTGGATTAGAAGCTGCTAGCTTATTTACCAAGGTGTCGATAGCCTCGTCAAGTTCTTGCGTAGTTTCAAACAAATTCACATACAAGCCTTTTTCTTTAGCCCATTGCGCTGATTGCCAATCGGTTGCATTAATTGATAAAGCAGTAAAAGCCGATGTACCAATTTTACGTTCTACAGCAGGTCCAACAACAAAAGGTCCAATACCCACAGCCAGTTCACTTAATTTAACAGAAGCCGATTCAAGCGCTAGGGTATAATCGGCAGAAGAAGCAATTCCAACGCCTCCCCCCACAGCTTTACCTTGCACCCTAGCAATTACAAATTTGGGAGCCTTACGTATAGCATTGATAACCATAGCAAAACCTGAAAAAAACTTTTTACCTGTTTCAAAATCTTTGATAGAAATAAGCTCATCAAAGGATGCACCAGCACAAAATGTAGTTTCGCCCGCACTCTTTAAAACAATTACCCTCGCATTAGTATCATTGCCAGCCTTTGTAATTTCTTGAGCCAATTGGTACAACAAAGCACCTGGCAATGAGTTACTTTGAGGATGAAAAAAAGTAATTGTTGCAACGTTATTTTCAATTGTTGATTTTACGTATCCTGTATCCATTGTATATAGTTTTAAGAATAATATATAAGTACGCTACGAATATAAATAAAAAAGCACCCTAAAAAAAGAGTGCTTTAATAAACTAATAACAGTTTAACCCTATATTAAATTATCAATTAGTTCGCTTTGTAAACGGGCAATTTGCCCTCTTTTATTAATTGTTGGCTTTTTTGCTTGTGTTCTTCATAATTGCCAAAACACAATGCATCCAACAACTCCATTTTTGTCATTGTAGGCGCTTCCAACTCTGCTTTTAATTCATTTTCACAACGTTCAACAAATTTCATAAAACGCTCAGGCGCCCACATGTAGTGCTTTTTGAACCAATCAGGTTTGCTACGGTCAACATTAAACTCCGATGGCATGTTATCACTAATTTTAATACTAATTTTAACATCCAACCCCTCAAACTTTCTCGGTATCAACCTGTTATCAAAAACTAGCGGACGCGTAACCTTTATTACGTGCTTCTTTTTCTTAACATCTACCATCGCCAACCCTTCTATGACCAAGCCCTTTTTTTTAAGGTAGGCATATTTTGTTTCAAAACTCTTTAAAATTTCAAACATGTGGTTTTAAATTTGATTGTTATGGTAAAGATAATACAAATAAATCATTAATAATGAAACATTTAGACAACTTAGAACTAAACTTCTATGATTATTAACAATTTGTAGATGAATTGTTAAAAAAATAACACGAACTCAATTTGCAGGGATTTTAGAAGGACAATCAAGCACAACTAATTGATAATCAAAATATTAAAAAACAAAC
>JBASCV010000290.1:0-9695 GCA_049651825.1 Bacteroidia bacterium | reverse complement strand
AGCCGCACACGGCTGCGATGCAAATAAAGTATGCTCATTATCAAATATTTACTTTCCCGGATTGAGCGTTGCAACTGTTATTCACTTGATAAAAAGGACGAAAAAATCAAGAAAAAACAATTCCTTCCGCACAAGCTAAACGGCAAAGCTTGTCCTGAGCAGGGTCGAAGGACGTTTTTTTTAATCCCTACGCACGGTTTCATAAAAATATTTTTTGAAATGGTAAAATTTTACAACTAAGGAGTTCGGTTATCAATTGGTTTGCGTAACATCAGCTACTTGCTTAAGGTTATTTTTTTTACAACACGTTTATCTTGGCTAATTATGTGAATGAGGTAAACACCGCTAGGTTGATTGCTTATGTCGATGGTGTTATTGTTCTGTACTTTTTCTAATACTTGTACTTTATCGCCTAGGGTGTTATATACTTCAATTTTTTCAATTGCTAATTTGCCTGTACTTACCGTAAATACACCTTTTGACGGATTGGGGTATAACAGTACATTTGATTCATTTTCTGTTGATTTCACTTCCAAGCTTGTTCCATTGAGATTAACATTATCAAGATATAAGTTATTACCATAGTTACTTATCGCTAAAAAACGAACTTTTACTGGTGGTTTACCCGCCATCGTATCTAAATTTACTGTATCGGTTCTCCATTGTGTTGAGGTAGGTATAAATGGGCTGGTAATATTAGGTGCGGTAGAAAGTGAAGATCCTCCTTTAGCATAAATTCGGGATGTAGTGTTATTGCATTCATCGTATAATTCCAGTACTAGCGAATCAATGGTTCCTGTGTTATAAGATGTATATGCTACATCAAAGTAAAGTCGAATAGGAGGGGTAAGGTTTTGGAAATCAAGATGGGGTGTAATAAGTATATCTGTTCCACTGCTTACGTCAAAAAAGTTAGCTTTTGCGCATTCACCGCTAAGCCCATAACCTCCAGTATTTGTGGTGTGCGACCATAGTGAATGCGTGTTTATCATTTGCCAATTTGTAGGCGGAAATGTTGTTGGTGTAAAACCTTCTACAACAGGTGCTTGTAGTGCATTAGAATTAGCTACGTTAGTAAAAGTATACACAATAGTATCATTCAAATTATTTTGGTCGCTAAGATTGTTGGGGGTAGAAGTATAAACGGTTAATGTATGCGTTCCGGCTGTTAAATTATAAGAAGGAAGTGTAATGTTTGCCGTTCCCATTGTTGTAAGAGAGCCCGTCCAACTGTATGTTTGTATACTTTGCGAGTCCATTTTATACTTTAAGTTTAATGTAGTAATTGTACTTAAACCTACGTTTCTTATTTTTACAATGGGTGATACTTCGTTTGCACAAGTAGATGTAGCGGGTTCAAGTACATTCATTACACTAGCATCTAAATTTTGCATAGTAGTGTTTATAACGTTGCTTTCCCACATTCCTCTTCCATAGGTTGCTGCACGAATTTTACCAACGGTATACTGGATTTCAAGTTCACTAACAACCACATTGGGTAAACCTCCGTTAAATGCAGCCCATGCGCCCATTGTACTATCACGAAAATAAACACCAACATCCATTCCAACGTATAACGTTCCAAACGTTGAATTGTTTTGATAAACAATGCAATTAGCTGGAAGGTTGGGTAAGCCCGTTGAATAACTAGACCAAGTAGAACCTCCGTTATGAGTCATCCATACTTTATCGTTAGCTGAATAACCAGAAAAAGTAACCCAAACGTGGTTTGCATCTGCAGGATCAATTTCAATATATTTTATTTGCACATTGCCTACAGGCAGATTGCCTGTAACATTTGTCCATGAAGTGCCGCCATTTACTGTTTTAATAATTGAAGTAGGGCGCGCTGCATACACAACTTGGCTGTTTGATGGCGCTTGGTCAATTGCAATGAAACTTTCTGTACTTCCTAATGAACTCATTTGAACCCAGTTTGCGCCCTTATTTGTAGATTTAAAAATTTCTTGGTAGCCAGTCCAAAGTGTTGAAGCGTTTGATACATCTTGTATCCAAGGCGTAACCCATGCTCCATTACCTGTTATCCCTGTCATAATATCTACCCACGTACTGCCGCCATCGTCAGAGCGCATTTTGTATAATCCGCTGTATCCACCTCCATAAAATGTATTGTTATTGGTACGATCAATAATAACTTCAGTAGCTTCACCACTTTCTAGGCGTGTCCATGTTGTGCCGTTCAATAAATCAGTGCCAGTATCTTGGTTGCTTGTAAGTAGTAATGAACCATTGCTGGCTGATTGGCCAATTGTATATTCTTGAGCTATTTCAAAGCCATTATTAGTTCCTGTCCAACTTATGCCATCATCAAACGTTTGAAACACACCACCATCGCAACCAGCATAAATGGTTGAACTGCTTCCTGGAAGAAAAATCAGGTCGTGAACATCAGGAAAAACGTAAGGTGAGCATCCTGCATAACTACCTTTGATTGCCCAGGTTGCACCTCCATCGGTAGAACTCCAAATAAATATTCCACCAATATAAATAGAATTCGCATTTGTTGGCGATGCTGCAATTGAAAGGTCGTACCAACCTTGGCCACTATTGTCATTTCCTGCACAGTCAAAACCGAGTATGTTTGGAGTGCTTGACATTAGTGTGAAGCTTGTACCACCATTTGTAGAACGGTATAAGCCTTTGTATCCATTTGTGTTGGCATCAGCGGCAAGCGCATAAACATAATTGGAATTGGCATCTGTAACCGCTAGGCTTATATTACCAGCACCATTTACGGTGTACATTAAAGTATAGCTTACTCCTGAGTTTGTCGATTTGTAAATACCAGTGTTTGAACAAGCATAGATAGTAGTTGGATCGCCAGGTTTAAATTCCATATCTTTTGTTGCAATTGACGAAACCAACGTGAATGAAGCACCAGCATCGGTTGATTTATAAATTCCATTACTAGTAGCAACATGAATCACTTGAGTATTTGTTGGGTCAATTAGTATACGATTACTAATGTTTCATTGGCTAACATTCCAGTTCAACCCCGTAGTGTTCCACGTTAGTCCACCATCTGTTGATTTTAAAACACCAATACCGTAGGTTGAAATGCCATCTCTGTCGCCACTTGCAAGGTATATAATTTGGCTGTTTTGTGGGTCTATTGCTACGTCAGAAATTGCCAGTGTTGTTAGCTGGTCGGTATTCCATAGTGACCAGTTGTTTCCACCATCGGTTGATTTCCATAGACCTCCACCTGGAGTCCCTGCATATACAATGTTTGAGTTTGACGGGTCGAAACGTATGCAGTTGACTCTTCCAACACCAGAATAAGGGTATACATTGTTTGGTGTATTATTAATTCCAATAAAACTCCAATTGCCTTGGCGCGAAGGGTCAGTTAGTTTTTTTTCAAATGATAATAAATAATCATTTGGAGGCATTAAATTTCCTGAAGGATATACCCTAGGTGCTGTCATCCATTCCCAACGTTTAAACTGTTTCCAGCCTAGAGCTTTTTTAGTTTTATCTGTATTGCTTTTGTTTGTTTGGTTAATTTCCTGATAGTTTTTTTTGCGATTAGCTAATTGGTTATCAAGTATTTTTTTGTTTTCTGGTATTGACCAATATGCGTTAAATTCTTTTTGAATATCGTAAAAATTAGCTTTGGGATCTTTCATCATTTCTACCCACTTTTGAGAGAATGAAGGCACAGCGCTCATTAAGATAGCAAATAAAATGAGTAAGTAGGATGATTTTTTCATGTTTGGTGCGTATTGTAGTTTTTATTAAAATTATTTAAAGTTGACTACTCTAGCTGCTTGTTCTTGACTTAGAGCGAACTGACACAGCCGATAAAATGTTATATCGTGCGCAGTAGAGATATAGAAATTCAAATACGTTAATTCAACTTTACACAAGTTTATTTTATAATTTTTTAGTCATCAATATAAATTTACATAAAGTAAATCTATTATACATAGCTAATATACAAAGCAATATGGAAAAAAGCAAAACAAATAATGGTAATGCGTGTTTTTTTTAGTAATAAATAGCCTGAAAATTAAAATGGGAAGAGTCAATAATTTTTTTAATTATTGACTCTTCCCATTTTAAATATTCAATTTGTTTTAAGGTGATTATTCTGCCTGTAAAAACGGATAACGATAATCAGTAGGTGGCACAAATGTTTCTTTGATTGTGCGAGGAGACACCCAACGCAACAAGTTAATCATTGCACCTGCCTTATCATTCGTTCCTGAGCCTCTTGCACCACCAAATGGTTGTTGACCAACAACTGCACCAGTAGGCTTATCATTGATGTAAAAATTACCTGCAGCATTGCGTAGTTCGTTTGTGGCTAATTCAATCGCATATCTATCTTGAGCGATGATACATCCTGTTAACGCATATATTGATGTAGAATCAACTATTTTAAGTGTTTCTTCAAATTTATTTTCATCATACACATATACCGTTAAAACAGGGCCAAACAACTCTTCGCACATGGTCACATATTTAGGGTCTTTCGCTACAATTATAGTAGGTTCAATGAAGTAGCCTTTCGATTTATCGTAATTGCCACCAGCAATGATTTCAACATTTTTATCGTTTTTAGCTGCATCAATGTATTTCGCTAATTTATCAAACGATTTTTCGTCAATTACGGCATTTATAAAGTTGGTGAAATCTTCGGTAGGGCCTATTTTAAACGATTTAAGGTCAGTTAAAACTTGTTTTTTTACTTCTTCCCAAATGTTGCTAGGGATATAAGCTCTTGAAGCAGCCGAACATTTTTGACCTTGGTATTCAAATGCACCACGGCTAATAGCTGTTGCAACAATAGCTGGTTCGGCCGATTTGTGGGCTACAATAAAATCTTTACCTCCTGTTTCGCCAACAATGCGTGGGTATGTTTTGTATTTATGAATATTGTTGCCAATGGTTTGCCAAATGTTTTGAAATACCTCTGTAGAGCCTGTAAAATGGATACCTGCAAAATCAGGATGTGCAAAAATAACATCTGCAGCATCAGGGCCTGAAGGGTAAATTAAATTGATAACACCATCCGGAATGCCCGCTTTAATAAATATTTCCATTAATACGTTGGCTGCATATACTTGTGTGTTTGCAGGTTTCCAAACCACTACGTTGCCCATCATGGCACACGATGTAGGCAAGTTACCCGCAATGGCAGTAAAATTAAATGGTGTAAGGGCATAAATAAAACCTTCTAAAGGGCGTTGCTCAACGCGGTTCCAAATGCCAAAGCCTGTGCCGGCTACAGGAGGTTGCTGTTTGTATATTTCCGACATATACAAAACATTGAAACGTAAAAAGTCGATAATTTCACATGCTGAATCTATTTCGGCCTGAAATGCGTTTTTTGATTGGCCTAACATGGTTGCTGCATTTAATTTAGCACGGTATGGACCAGCAATCAATTCAGCAGCTTTTAAAAAAATGCTTGCACGGTGTTCCCACGATAGTGCTTCCCATTTTGGTTTTGCTGCTAATGCTGCTTCAATGGCTTGACTCACATGTTCTTTGGTGCTTTTGTGAAAATGCCCCAAGGTGTGTTTGTGATCATGAGGAGGTGATAAACGCACTTTGTTATTGCTGCGTATTTCTTTGCCTCCAATATACATGGGTATATCCATTTCTTTTGAACGCAACTCGGCTAACATTGCTTTTAATGAAGTGCGTTCGGCACTACCTGCTGCGTATCCTTTTATGGGTTCGTTTACTGGAACGGGAACTGTAAAAAATCCTTTCGACATAGTTGTATATGATAAGTTGTAACTATTAAATTTAATAGTGTAAAGTTAATAAATATTATAACCAAATTTGAGTTGTTGCTTCAAATTCTACTTCATTCCAATCACAGCCATCATTCGCCCACTATTGCCTTTATCTCTGCGATGCGAAAAAAAAAGCTGCTCATCGGCTACGGTACAGTGTGTGCTAATTTCAATGTTGTTTTCGGGTACTCCAAATGCTTTTAATTGTTGGTTGTTTGCCTCTTTTAAATCTATAAACCATTTTTGTTTAAGCTGGTTATACTTTTTCAGCGTTTCATTAAAATGTTGTGCCACATCGTTGTTTACTTCAAAATTGTTAAAACTAATGCACGCTCCTATGTATGCATAACAATCTACCCCCTCTGTGCCGTACATTTCGTTCATTTTAGTAAGAGTATGTGTAACTATTTCAGCTACTGTTCCTTTCCAGCCTGCATGTATAGCCGCTACTGCTTTGTTGGCTGAATCGTAAATAAGGATAGGGGTACAATCGGCAATGGATACTGCTAAAAATAGATTTTTTTGATTTGTGATTAATGCATCATAACCTTCGGTAATACATGGTGTATTGGCTACAAATACTTCTTTGCCATGCACTTGTTTGCTTAGTACTAATTGTTCTTTGTCAATACCTAGCTTATTAAAAAAACGCATTCTGTTTTCGGTAACATATTCGGGATTATCATTTACTGCTAAACCCAAGTTTAATGAATTGAAAGGAGAGGGGCTAACGCCACCATTCCGTGTACTCTGTGCCGAAACAATTGAAGGTTCTTTAAAAATGGTTGGTTGAATAAACATGAGTAATTTTTATCAATGGTTTATAATTTAGTAAAGAATTGTTATCATTTCGAGCACTTCGACTAAGCTCTGTGCAGGCAGTGCCAAGAAATCTTTTGATTTGAAAAAATTATCAATAAATTCAATAGATTCCTCTGCTTTGGTCGGAATGACACTTTAATAAAATTATATTATTTTTACAATTGCTCTAACTCTTTTGCATAATCGTATTGTAAATCTTCGTGTAGCTGGCTTATTGTTTTTTTTATTTTTTCAACTTCGCGTTGATATATGTTTAATAGAACTGTGTTAGATTTTATAGGTATTTGTTCTGCTATCATTTGTTTGCAAAAATACAAACGAAGCTCTAGTTCGGTTTCTTTTATGCCCGAATATTTTATGTGTTTGTTGATGAATCGTAAAATTTTACGCAAACTTTTTTTATGAGATAATTGTTGCTTCGGTTCATCTCTAAAAATAATTCGTTGGTTTCCTCTTTTACCGATTGTATATAGGCGTTTTCATTGTTTGCATCAAAAAGTAAGTAACTGAGTAGCTCTTTATTTTCTTTTTTATATTTTGCTAACCGATGACAAAGAGTTACAACAGCTTTAGGAGAAAGCGTTACTATTTCTTTTTGTATTTCACTAATAGAGGCTGTCTTCATTTTTTGTTTTTTACAATCATTACACTGCCTTTCCAATCAGCTAATTCAACAATGCTTTCAGGGATAGTTGGCATAAATTCATCCAGTGCTTTTTTTATTCCATCCCAAATGTGATTGTAATCATGAATAATAATAACACCACCAGGCGATAAACGAGGATAAAAGAATTTTAATGCTTCTAGGGTAGGCAAATACAAATCGGCATCTAAATGAACAAATGCAAATGTTTTATGGTCTAATCCTTTTGTTGTTGTTGGGAAATAGCCTTTATGATAAACAACTCGTACATCGGCATTGATATATTTTTTTACTTGCTCTAAATTGGTATCAGCAAACATTGTAGTAGTGTACTGCCCACCTTTTTTATGTTCGTGTTGTAAATCTTTTTCACTAAAGCCTTCAAAGGTATCAAATAAGTGTAGTGTACGATTGACATCCAGCATTTCAAAAATATGTTTGGCTGTTTCGCCTTTGTGTACACCTAGTTCGGCAAATTCTCCTTTAATGTTTTCTTTTTTTATGCGCTCAATTTGAAACCACATATTATAGAAACGGATTTTATCATAATAGTTTCTTTCAAGTGTTTGCAATTGTTTTGGAATAATTTTGTCATTAACTTGCTTTTCCCATAAATAGGGTTTATATACTTTGTACGACCAGTAGGTTTCTAAATACTTAAAAACAATAAGCGCCAAAATAAATAATAGTATGAGGTAAATGATGTTTATTGTAATGTCCATGTGTGTTATTTACTATTAGGTAAAGTTAAGAAACTCTTTAGAAATTTTAATTATTTCGGCAATTCCTTCGCTCATTTCTCAATGAACTCGAAATACCCAGCACCCACTTGGTTTTTATTACTTTTTTCCACTAATGATTTCAAATTTTTGAACAAGTGTTTCTCCTGTTTCATCAACTAACGTTAGGGTATGTACACCTGCTTCGGGATTTAATCCTAACTGATGACCTTTATGTGTAGTGGCAATATATTCATTATCTAGATGCCAATGAATGGTACTGTTTGCTGCGCGATGCGCCACCTGAAAAATTGTTTTTCCTACAGTTCCGTCTAGTTCTGTGGGCACATATATTTTACTAAATTCTTTGGGATATATTATTTCCATAACATTTAATCCTGTTGTTTCGCAATCGCTTCTTAATGGAGGTAATTCACGATAGTTTGTATTTTTTGATTTGTAATAAAGCTCCATAGCAGGAGGTAGTACAAACCAACTTACATGTTGCATTTTATCAACATCTTCGCAGTTGCTGTTTACTCTGTATTTTTCGCTTGCATCTAAATGGATAATACGATGGTATGGGCACGGACTAGTTTGTAATCCACTACTTGGAATGTATCTCAAAACGTTGGGCTCGCAAGCTTCTGTAGCCCTGCATCCGCTTTGTTTGCAAATTAGCACTTTTTCCATTTCATCATAAGGTTGCGAAAACCATTTTGTGGGTTTTAATAAACTAAATATGTCAAACATTATTGGAGCAGCTGTTTGTATACCTACCAATCCTGGTCGGCCTTCGCCATCAGCATTTCCAACCCATACGGCTACTACATATTTGGGTGTTACTCCTACCGACCAACCATCTCTATAGCCAAAGCTGGTCCCCGTTTTCCATGCCACTTTTGTTGCCGATGTGTATTGTTTCCAATTTGCATCCTCATCAGGACGTGATACTTCAACCATTGCCTCAAACGTTTCGTAAATAGCTGCAGCACTCAAATGAGTAGATGTTTCTAAATCGGGAGTGTTTTGTTTTTGTTTTGTATATGTGGGAGGATGAAAGTCATGGATATCATATTTTCCATTATACACTGTGTAGTGATTAAGTGTACGAGCCATACTGGCATAGATTCCTGCAATGTCCCATAGCTTGCCTTCGGCACCGCCAAGTATAATGGTTAATCCATAATGTTCGGGGTTTCGGGTGAGTGTAGTCATCCCTATTTTTTTTAGTTTATGATTGAATTTTTCTATGCCGTAATTTTGTAACATGCGTACCGCAGGTATGTTCAAACTCCTTGCTAGTGCTTTTTTGGCTGGAATAGCGCCATCAAAAGTCATATTGTAATTTTGAGGAGCATAACCTGCAATTTGTGTTGGAATATCAGGAATTAACGTTTCTGATAAAAGCTCCCCATCATGAAGCATACTTGCAAATAAAAATGGTTTTAATATACTACCTGTACTGCGTGGTGCATTTATTACATCAACATCATTCTCGTATTCAGTTCCATTATTATTGCTGGTGTTACCAACATATGCTAATACATTTCCGGTATTTACATCCAATACAAGCGCACATGCGTTGTGAATTTCGTTTGCTCTTAATATTTTATTGTGGTTAGCAATAATTTCGTTGATTCGCTCTTGTAAATGTTTATCAATAGTGGATGCAATTCGTTCGCCCACATGCCCTTCTTTTGCTGCTCTTTGTAACAAGTGAGGTGCAATTTGTGGGAT
>JBASCV010000289.1:0-5580 GCA_049651825.1 Bacteroidia bacterium | reverse complement strand
CGTCTACCCTGCTCTATTTTTCCTTAGAAACATCAACAATTATTCAACACTATGGTGTGTTGCCTATGTTTATTGTAATAGGTGCTATAGGGATTGTAAGAGGTTTTTTATCCGCATCAACACCAGCATTTCTGTCGCAAATTGTTCCACGCGAATTATATACCAATTCAGCAACATGGAATAGTACAGTATGGCATGTTGGCTCAGTAATCGGCCCTGCTTTAGCAGGCTTAATTTGTGCTATTGGTTTTACTGTTGCTTACCAAGTAAATGTAGTGTTTATAATTATTGCTATTTTTTCATTTGTATTAATTTCATCAAAGCCTTTACCCAAAAAGGAAAAAAAAGAATCGTTAAAAGAAAGCTTATCAGCTGGAATAAAGTTTGTGTTCAGCAATCAATTAATATTAGGTGCCATTACACTTGATTTATTTGCCGTACTGTTTGGTGGCGCAGTAGCAATGCTTCCTGCCTATGCCGATAAAATATTACACGTAGGCTCAATTGAACTTGGTATAATGCGTGCTGCACCAGCCTTAGGTGCAGTAATAATGGCTTTGGTAATTGCTTATAAACCACCAACACAGCATGCAGGAAGAAATTTGTTGATTGCTGTTGCTGGCTTTGGAGTAGCCACTATATTGTTTGGATTGAGCACCAATTATTTAGTTTCAATTTTTTTGTTGATGCTTACAGGAGCATTTGATAATGTAAGTGTGGTTATCAGACATACAATTTTACAGCTATCAACCCCTGATACAATGCGAGGAAGAGTATCGGCTGTAAACAATATTTTCATCGGTTCATCAAACGAAATTGGTGCTTTTGAATCGGGTATTGCAGCACGTACAATGGGTTTAATGCCATCAGTAGTATTTGGTGGTGTTATGACGCTAGCTGTTGTTGGTTTTACTTTTAAATTTGCCCCTCGGTTAAAAAAGTTAAACTTAAATACATTAAAGTAATCAATGCAACTACTTAACCTTTTTTTAGTAGGTGTTCAAGTTGCTTAATTTGTTGTTCTTTTTTCAATAAATCAGCTCGTAAGTGTTCTATTTCTTTACGTAATAATCTTGTATCAGGCAAGTCTTTAGGTTCTTCTTCTTTATCCCAAATACTAACATTATAATAGGGTTCTTTTTCAATATCGGCACCGTCAAAATTTTCTCGAAAAAAGCTATATAAAGGAATACGCAACTCTTTTGAAATAAGCTCCAGAGTTCTAATTTCAATGGTATTGTTTTCTATCGCAATATCCAATTCTTTTTCAGAAATAGATAAATGGTTAGCTAAATCAGCATAGGTGTAATTTTTTAATGCTAAAACTTGAAGCAATTTCTCTTTGAGGTGTACCATCGGCAATCAATTTTATTAAGCTAATATACTACTATTTATAAATTATTACTAGTAACGTTGAAAAGTTAAACAACAAAACGGTTCAATTTTTGCGCTTAGATATTCCTATATTTGTAGTTATATGAAAACGCTTTACAAGTTTATATTAAAATCATATATAGGGCCATTTGTAATGACCTTCTTTATTGCCATGTTTGTGTTTTTTATGATGTTCATATTCAAATACATAGACGATTTTGTGGGCAAAGGTTTGGGTGCAGGAATTTTATCAGAGCTATTTTTTTATTTTTCCCTAACCACAATACCAATGGCGTTGCCTTTAGCCATATTACTATCATCGCTAATGACATTTGGTAATTTAGGCGAGCATTTTGAACTTACTGCAATGAAAAGCGCTGGCTTATCATTACAAAAAATAATGACTCCCTTAATTGTTACTACCTTTTGTATTGCTTTAGGAGCTTTTTATTTTTCAAATAGCATATTACCCTATACCAACTTAAAAGCAGGCGCTTTATTATATGATGTACGCCAATCGAAACCTGCTTTGTTGTTTAAAGATGGTATATTTAATAATAGTTTAGAAGGATTTAGCATACGTATTGGGAAAAAAGAAAAAGATGAAAATACACTGCGCGATATTCTTATATATGATCACAGAGCCATGCAGGGCAATAACGTAGTGTTATGTGCCAAAAGTGGAACGATGAAGGAAACACCTGACAAAATGTTTTTAGTGATTACTTTAAAAGATGGTTACAGTTACAAAGAAATTAATGATGAACCAAAAGACATTCAAAGAAGACCATTGGCGCGTGACAAGTTTGAAGAACGTATTATTAATTTTGACTTGTCGGAGTTTAAAATGTCACGCACCAATGAAGATTTGTTCAAAAACAACTATCAAATGCTTAATTTATCTCAGCTAAATGTTGCTGTAGACTCTTTAAAAGAGAAAGATGTAAAACGCATGGATAGCTTTCATACGCAAATGCGACAAAGTTATTACTCGCGAACACTTGCTCATATGGCTATAAAAGATACGGAACGCAAAATAATTGCTGATAGCTTAAGCTTTGATAAAAGACCCAAAGCTCAACAAATTGCAATCATTGAAAATGCATTAAACACAGCCAGAAGTGCAAAAGCATATTCCGAATCAATACTAAATGATTGTGAAAATGAAAGTTTTTCTATACTTAAGTATAAAATAGAATGGCATCGTAAATTTACACTTTCAATAGCATGTATTGTGTTATTTTTTATTGGAGCACCTTTGGGTTCTATCATACGTAAAGGAGGATTAGGAATGCCTGTAGTAATATCAGTTGTGTTTTTTATCATCTTTCATATTTTATCAATAACTGGCGAAAAGCTGGCAAAAGAAGGCGAAATTCCTGTATACCAAGGCATGTGGTTAGCAACAGCTATATTGTTTCCTATTGGCGTGTTTTTAACGTTAAAAGCAACATCTGATAGCAGTTTATTTGATATTACAGCATATACTGAGCCCGTAAAAAAATTATTCAAAAAGGGTAATCCCTAGTGTTGCACACAAACCAATTAGATGAAAATTTTACAGCTATGTCATAAAGTGCCTTTTCCACCTAAAGATGGTGGATGCTTAGCTATGCATCATTTAACAGAAGGATTAATTGAAGAGGGAAATGAAGTAAACGTACTCGCAATAAATACTAAAAAGCATTTTGTTGACATTTCGCAACTACCCAATAAGTATAAACAAACAACAAAAATAGACGCAGTTTATGTAAATACAGATGTTAAAATAGCAACTGCATTTATTAATCTTTTCACTAACCAATCGTATAATATTTCAAGATTCTATTCCGCAAAATTTGAGCAAAAGCTAATAGAAGTGTTAAAGCAAAATACCTATGATGTAGTGCAGTTAGAAAGCTTATTTATGAGCCCATACGTAAGTGCAATAAAAAAAAATTCATCGGCAAAAATAGTATTAAGAGCTCATAACATTGAACATCAATTATGGTTTGACGCAGCTAAAAAGTGTAGTAATATTATTAAAAAACAATACTTATACCTTTTAGCTAAACGTTTAAAAAACTATGAATTAAAAAGTTTATCAGGTTATGATGCTATTGTTGCTATAACAGAAAAAGATAAATTGTACTTTACAAATGCGGGATTTTTAAAAGAAACATTAACAATTCCGTTTGGCATTAAGCTTCCAACAACTGAAGAAAAAGTAACGGTGAAACAGCAACAGAATAGCCTGTTTCACATTGGGGCTATGGATTGGCAACCCAATAAAGATGGAGTAAATTGGTTTTTGAAAAATGTATGGCTCAAAATAAATGCACAACATCCCGAAGCAACATTTTATTTGGCAGGTAGAAAAATTGATACAAAAGAATTTAATAGGAGTAAATTTTCAAAAGTTGAGGTTGTTGGTGAAGTGGAAAATGCTCAACAATTTATGCTCTCAAAAAATATAATGATTGTGCCATTACTTTCTGGTGCTGGTATGCGAGTAAAAATAATTGAAGGTTTGGCCTTAGGCAAAACCATAATAACTACAAGCATTGGAGCAGAAGGTATTGATTATCAAAGCAATACAAATATAGTAATCGCTAATACAGCTAACGAATTTATTAATGCCATACATAAATGCATTACTAATACTGATTTTACTCTGGAAATAGGAAAAAATGCCAAAACATTAGCCTATAAAAAGTATAATAATTCCGATATTTGTAAGCGTTTATCAGCGTTTTACGCACAACTTGTAAAAAAAGATAATTAAATAATATTGAATGAAATTGCTTGTAATTTTATCACGTGTGCCGTATCCACTCGACAAAGGGGATAAACTGCGAGCATTTAATCAAATCAAGCAACTATCAAAACAACATAAAATTATTTTATTTGCCCTAAATGATTCTCATTTAGATGGTGAGGCCTTAAACGAGTTAAAAAAATACTGCACAGCCATATCAATTATTAAGTTTTCAAAATTTACAATATTTTTTAATTTGCTGCGCTCCCTGTTTAATGGATTACCGTTTCAGGTAGGTTATTTTTATTTTAAATCTGCTCAAAAAAAGATAGATGCGTTAATAGAAAAACATCAACCCGATCATATTTACTGTCAGCTCATACGAACTACAGAATATGTGAAAAAATATAATTCAATACCCAAAACATTAGATTACATGGACGTGTTTTCTAAAGGGATGCAACGCAGAACCAGCTCCGCTCCTATTTATATGAAACCAATGTTTTATATTGAATATAAACGTTTATTGAAGTATGAAAAAGTAATATTTGATTATTTCACTAACAAAACCATAATATCCGAACAGGATAAAAATTTAATTCCACACCCCAAAAACCAACAAATAAAGGTAATTACTAATGGTGTTGACACTGATTTTTTTATTCCACTCAATAAAAATAAAGATTTTGATATTTTGTTCAATGGCAACATGAATTACCCTCCTAACATTGAAAGTGTTGAATACCTTGTAAATAAAATAATGCCGTTGGTTTGGCAAAAAATGCCTAAGGCTCGTGTGCTTATTTCTGGAGCATCGCCTCATAAAAGGGTATTGGAATTACAATCAGGAAGAGTTGAAGTAAGCGGATGGGTTGATGATATTCGTGAAAACTTTGCAAAAAGTAAATTATTAATAGCTCCAATGCAAATAAGTATAGGGCTACAGAACAAATTACTTGAAGCAATGGCTATGAAAATTCCATGTATTACTTCTACCCTAGCCAACAATGCACTGGGAGCCAAACCCGAAGTAGAAATTATTGTAGCAGATACACCCCAACAATATGCCGAAAAAATAATAGAACTACTTACCAATGAACATAAAGCTAAAACAATTGCTTTAAATGGATACAACTATGTTATTAATAATTTTAACTGGACATCAACAACGTTAGAGTTAAATAAATTGATTACAAAAAAGTAGCTACATTCATTATTATCTCTTCTATGAAAATACTTGTTTTAGATAACTATGATAGTTTTACTTATAACTTGGTTCATTATATTGAAAAAGTAGATAATCTTATTGAAGTTGATATCTATCGTAACAACCAAATAAACATTAATGAAATTGAAAAATACGATAAAATCCTACTCTCCCCAGGTCCGAGTTTGCCTAAAGATGCCGGCATATTGCTTGACGTAATAAAAAAATATGCCCCATCCAAAAACATATTAGGCGTTTGTTT
>JBASCV010000288.1:0-9286 GCA_049651825.1 Bacteroidia bacterium | reverse complement strand
GCTCCCACACAGCCCCCAACAGTTGATGTTGGAGTAACTGAATAAACCACATTTTGTGCAACAGAAGAATTGTTTGTTATTGTATTACTTATTGAACTGGCTGACTGAGAAGAAATACTTTCTCCGGTTGTGTTGCTATTGTTTATTGCACTCCACGAATAGTGTGAGCTTACATCACTTACCAATAGAATATTTACAGAAGTACCACTACAGATAGTATCGGCTACTGTACTTGTCATTTTTGGAGCTGGATTAACTGTTACAGTTATATTTTGAGGCAGTCCGGTACAACCGCCAAATGTTGCAGTTGGTGTAACAGTATAAATTACATTTTGTGCAAAACTCGAATCATTTGTTATTGCATTATTTAACACACTACCAGATTGCAATGTGAGGCTTTCGCCTGTTGTGTTAATGTTATCAAGAGCAACCCAAGTAAATGTTGCAGACACGTTGCTGGACAGAGAAATATTCACCGCATTACCACTGCAAACAGATGCCGTATTTACATTGGTCATAATTGGGTTTGGATTCACCTGTACATTTATTATTTGAGCATTTCCACTACAGCCATCTAAAGATGAAGGCGTTACTGTATATGAAACAGTTTGAATAATTGACGAGTTATTGGTAATTACATCTTGCAATGTATCAGCGGATTGCAGGTTAATACTTTCTCCTATTGTATTAGCATTATCATTCGCAATCCATGTAAAGATTGATGAAATATTGCTAAGCAATGCAATACTAACTGTATCTCCACTACAAATAGTAGTAGACGTTAAGTTTGTAATTGCCGGAGCTGGATTAACGGTAACATTAACAGTTTGCGCACTACCTGAGCAGTTGCCCGCAGATGATATTGGAGTTACGGCATAAACAATATTTTGAGAAGATGTAGAATTATTTATAATAGTATTGTTTAATGTTCCACTAAATTGAGAGGTTGTACTTTCTCCGGTGGTATTTACATTATCTGCAGCAAACCAAGAATAAGAAGATGCAATGTTACTGGACAATGGAATATTAACACTAGCACCGCTACAAATAGTTGCAGTGACTGCACTTGTCATTATTGGCAATGGATTTACTAAAACCGTGACCGTTTGTGAGGAGCCCACACATCCACCAACTGTTGCAGTAGGTGTTATGGTATAAACAACACTTTGAGCTGTAGTAGAATTATTTGTAATAGTATTACTTAATGTATTTGTTGATTGTGCAACAGTGCTTTCACCTGTTGTATTTACATTATCAGTTGCAATCCAGCTGAATGATGATGATGCAGTGGCAGAAAGAGAAATGGCGACATTTTCTCCACTACAAAGTGTTACAGAATTTGTACTCGTCATTACAGGTACAGGGTTTACAACTACAGTTAGCGTTTGTGATGCTCCCACACAACTACCAGTTGTAGAAGTAGGAGTAACAGTATAAATTACATTTTGTGCTAAAGATGAATTATTAGTTATGATATTGTTTAGTGTACTAGTTGATTGAGCTGTAGTACTCTCTCCAATAGTATTAGGGTTATCACTTGCTACCCAACTGAAGGTAGAAGCAACATTACTTGTTAAAGGAATAGTTACTGCACCAGCACTACAAATTGTTGAAGATGTGCTATTAGTTAATGTTGGTGAAGGATTTACTGTTACAGTAACAGTTTGTGTTGTTCCAACACAACTTCCTGCTGTGGATGTTGGAGTAACTGAATAAATAACATTTTTTGCCGTTGCCGAATTATTAATTATTGTATTGTTTAAAGTTCCATTACTCTGAGCTGTGGTACTTTCTCCAGTGGTATTTAAATTATCGGCAGCAATCCAGGAATAGTTAGATGCGATATTACTGGTTAAAGGAATATTCACACTGCCACCACTGCATATTGTTGCAGATGATGCGCTGGTCATAATTGGTTTTGGATTTACAACCAGAGTCACAGTTTGTGATGCTCCTGTACATCCACCTAATGTGGCTGTAGGCGTAACTGTATAAACAACATTTTGTGCTGTGGCAGAAGTACTTGTTATTGTATTATTCAATGTTGCAGAAGATTCTGTTGTGATGCTTTCTCCTGTTGTATTTGCATTATTAGCTGCAATCCAGCTAAATGAAGATGGTGTACTGGCAGATAAAGCAATAGCTACACTACCTCCACTACAAATAGTTGCAGCATTTAAACTCGTCATTGTAGGTACAGGGTTTACAACTACTGTTACCGTTTGTGATGCTCCCACACAACTACCAGTTGTTGAAGTAGGAGTAACAGTATAAATTACAT
The DNA here is from genome assembly GCA_049651825.1 of Bacteroidia bacterium. Classification (GTDB taxonomy): domain Bacteria; phylum Bacteroidota; class Bacteroidia; order 2-12-FULL-35-15; family 2-12-FULL-35-15; genus 2-12-FULL-35-15. The sequence continues at coordinate 7,005 of JBASCV010000288.1, read as the reverse complement.
TTTGAGCTAAAGATGAATTATTAGTTATGGTATTGTTTAGTGTACTAGTTGATTGAGCTGTGGTACTCTCTCCAGTAGTATTAGGGTTATCACTTGCTACCCAACTGAAGGTAGAAGCAACATTACTTGTTAAAGGAATAGTTACTGCACCAGCACTACAAATTGTTGCAGTTGTGCTATTTGTAATAACTGGAGCTGGATTTACTGTAACCGTTACCGTTTGAGGTGTACCAACACAATTTCCATTTGTAGATGTTGGAGTTACTGTATAAACTACATTTTGTGCAATAGCTGAATTATTAGTTATAGTATTGCTTAATGTTGCATTGGATTGCGAAGTAGTACTTTCTCCGGAGGTATTTACGTTATCTGCAGCAGTCCAGTAAAAGCCTGATGCTATATCACTAGTTAAAGAAATAGTAACGTTACTTCCACTACAAATAGTAGCCGTTAATGCACTTGTGATTGTTGGAGTTGGATTTACAACAACTGTTATGGTTTGCGCTGCACCTACACATCCCCCTAATTTAGCAGTAGGTGTAACGGTGTAAACTACATTTTGAACTATAGCTGAATTATTTATTATCGTATTATTTAATGTACTTGTTACTTGTGAAGTAGTGCTTTCGCCAGTTGTATTGGAGTTATCAGTTGCAACCCAGCTGTAATCTGATGGAGCACTGCTTGTAAAAGGAATATTAACTGTACCACCACTACATATGATTGCAGTACTTGAGCTTGTTACTGTAGGAACAGGATTTACAACCACAGTAACTGTTTGAGGCACTCCGGTGCAACTACCTGTGGTTGAAGTTGGTGTAACTGTATATAATACATTTTGTGCTAATGTAGAGTTGTTTACAAGCGTATTGCTTAATGTACTTGTTAATTGAGAAGTGATGCTTTCCCCTGTTATATTAGGGTTATCAGCCGCAATCCAAGTATAAGAAGATGATATATTACTTGATAAAGCAATACTAACAGAACTACCACTACAAATAGTTGCAGAAGAAGTATTTGTCATTGAAGGAATAGGTTTCACATTCACAGTTACAGTTTGTGAACTCCCAACGCAACCGCCAGATGTAGATGTTGGAGTAATAGTGTACACAACATTTTGATCAGTGGTTGAATTATTGGTAATTACATTACTTAAAGCGTTGGCAGATTGTAAAGTGACGCTCTCACCAACTGTATTCGTATTATTTGTAGCTACCCATGTATATGTTGAGGCAACATTACTTGTTAATAGAATATTAACAGTTCCTCCACTACAAATAGTACCAGTAGAAGTACTAGTCATACTTGGCTTAGGATTAACAGTAACCGTAACCGTTTGAGGAGTACCTACACAGTTTCCTAATGTAGTGCTTGTTGGAATTATTGTATACGTAACCGTTTGCTGAAGAGCAGTACTGTTTGTGATTGTATTAGTCAATGTGCTCGATGATTGCGCTGAAGTACTTTCTCCTGTTGTATTGGTATTATCAGTTGCTATCCATGAAAAACCGGAAGCAATGTTGGCACTTAAAGGAATGCTTACAACATTGCCACTGCAAATACTGCTGATATTTGAACTCGTCATAGTAGGCAAAGGATTTACTGTTACGGCAACAGATTGTGAAGTTCCTGTACAACCAGCTGACGAAGATGTTGGCGTTACACTGTAATAAATGGTTTGAGCAATGCTAGAATTATTTGTAAGCGTATTATTTAATGTTGATGACGATTGTTGAGTAACACTTTCACCTGAAGTGTTTGGATTATCCGAAGCTATCCAACTATAAGATGAAGCTATATTACTTGTTAGAGTCAAACCTAGGGTATTTCCGCTACATAAACTTGTGCTGTTGCTACTTGTCATTACAGGAGCAGGATTTACCGTAACCGTAACGATTTGTGTATTAGTACACCCTCCAACAATTGCTGTTGGAGTAACAGTGTAAGTAATTGTTTGTGCAACCGAGGTATTATTTACAATTGTATTACTTAAGGTACCTGGTGATTGTAAAAAAGTACTTTCACCTACTGTATTTGTATTATCTGAAGCAATCCAGGTATAATTTGATGCAACATTACTTGTTAAAGGAATATTGACTGTTCCGTTACTGCAAATAGTTCCGGCAGCAGCACTCGTCATTGAGGGTTTAGGATTAACTGTAATTGATACAGTTTGAGCCGTACCTGCACAATTTCCTGCTGTGGCCGTGGGAGTTACAGTATAGGTTACAATTTGTGGGGTTGTAGATGTATTTGTAAGAATATCATTTAATGTTCCTGATGATTGTGGTGTAGTGCTTTCTCCTGTAACATTTGTATTGTTTGATGCAATCCAGCTATAAGATGAAGCTGCGCTGCTTGTAAATGAAAGTCCAACAGATTGACCGCTACAAATAGTAAGTGATGAATTGCTAGTCATTACAGCGCTAGGGTTTACCAATACATTTACTGTTTGAGGCGTTCCTGCACAGCCACCTGAAATACCTGTAGGTGTTATTGTATAGGTAACAGTTGTAGCCGAAGTAGTTGAACTATTTGTAATCGTATTATTTAAAGTACTTGAAGTTTGCGAAGTTGTACTTTCACCTGTTGTTTGTGGATTGTCAGTTGCAATCCAAGAATAAGTGGCAGCTACACCTGTATTTGTAAGAGCAATGTTTACACTTTGTCCGCTACAAATAGTGTTGGCTGAAACACTTGACATTACTGGCGGATTAACACTACATAATATTTCATTTAGTTGTCGTTTCCAAACACCCAACCCTGTAGAACCAACAAAAATAGTACTCCCATTTGAAGCAAATCCATAATGAGGTAATGTAGGCAAACCTGTATTTATACTTGACCAAGTAGAACCACTATCAGTTGAAATACTTGCACCATAGGCAAATGCAAAAAGGTTGGTTCCACTAACTCCTAACTCGTATGCATTATTATTGTTAGCATAAGTCCAGGTTGAACCATTATTAATTGTCTTATAAACTCCACCACCTGAATTCGACCCAATTGCAGTAAAAATGTTAGTGCCAATACGCACCAAGGAATAAATTGTATATACTCCAGAAAGGTTTGGTAAACCTGTGTTTACAGCAGTCCAACTTGTGCCATTATTGGTTGATAAAAATATTCCTTGATATGGAATACCGGCAAATATATTAGAACCATTTATTGTTAAACATTGCACCTGTGTGCCTGTTAAACCTGTATTTACTGCAGTCCAGCTTGTTCCGTTATTAGTAGATAAAAACACACCTCCATTTGTTGCGGCAAAAATAGATGAACCACTAACAGCAATATCATTGATACTAGTATTTGTTAAACCCGAATTTATCGGTGTCCAGGTTGCACCATTATTGGTAGTTAAAAACATACCATTATTTGTACCGGCAAATGTATTTATACCATTAGCTGCAATTGCATTTATAGTTTGATTTGTTAATCCAGTATTAACACCATTCCAATTTGCACCACTGCTACTTGTTAAAAAAGCACCGGTACCATTACTACCAGCAAAAAGATTAGCGCCATTAAAACCCAATGCTCTTACATCAGATGTTACTAAGCCATTGTTTGAAGCACTCCAGCTTGCGCCAAAATTACCTGTTTGATACACTCCAGTATTATTGGTACCGGCAAAAATTTGGGCTCCCATTATTGCAAGTGCATTTACTGTAGTGGATGCAATACCTGAGTTAACAGCAGTCCAACTCGCACCGGAATTACTTGTATTGAATACTCCTGCACTACAACCAGCATAAAGATCTGTTCCATTAAATTCAAAAGAGGTAATATTTAAATTTGTTAGGCCAGTATTTTTTGCCGTCCATGTTGAACCATAATCAGTTGATAAATAAACCCCCGATCCTGTTGTTCCTGCATAAAGGTTAGTACCACTAGCTTTGAATGCCTGCACATTGGTTAGTGTATTATTTACTAAATTCCAAGTAATACCATCGTCAGTTGATTTATATACTCCTGATGAAGTAGCTGCAATAAAATTATTTCCAACTACAGCTAAAGTGGCATTTAATAAAGCACCACTAACAGAAGTCCAGTTGGCTCCACCGTTTGTTGATCTATATATACCTCCATTACTGGCAGCAATAAATGTTGTTCCGTTAACCACTAATGATGATGATGAATAAAATCCTCCAGAAAGCTTAAATGTCCAATTGGCACCATTATCCGAAGATAAATAAAGGCCGCCTGCGGTTGCAGTATAAATATTGGAACCATTAATAAGCATCGTACGGACTGACTGAAAATTTAATCCATCGCTTTTTAATATCCAATTTGCACCAAAATCGGTAGATAAATAAATACCACTATTTTGAGTTCCAGCAAATAGATTAGTTCCATCTGTAGCAAAACATAAAACTGATGAATTAGCGTAAGGACCATTAGTTTGAGTCCACTGTGCTTTTGCAAATGGCACAAGGAGTAAAATCAGTGCAAGCGTAGCCGTGTAGAGTGTTTTCATGAAATTTAAGATAAAATCTAACCAAAGCTATTTTTCACCTTTTAGTAGCTTGGCTCTTCACAAAACAAATTACGAAAAAAAATCATAGAAAAAGTAAAAAGTAATGATTTTATATAAAAATAAAAAAACCTCACATTTCTGTGAGGTTTTCTGGGCTCTCCCTGCTGGACTTGAACCAGCGACCCTCTGATTAACAGTCAGATGCTCTAACCAGCTGAGCTAAGGAAGAATTTTTTCCATAAATTGGAGCACAATATTACTATGTTATATCCAAATATGCAATATATTTGCATAAAATATTTTAAAAAAATTTACATGAGCTTATTAGTTATTGGTACTGTGGCATTTGATGCTATTGAAACTCCTTTCGGTAAAACCGATAAAATCCTTGGTGGTGCTGCAACTTACATATCTTTGGCTGCATCTTATTTCAAAAAAAGCATCAATTTGGTATCGGTTGTTGGCGAAGATTTTCCGAATAGCAATATTCAAATGCTTCAAAAACACAATGTTAATACAGATGGTTTACAGATTTTAAAAGGACAAAAAACATTTTTTTGGGCTGGTAAATATCATAATGATATGAATACCCGCGATACGGTAACTACGGAACTAAATGTGCTTGAGCACTTTAACCCAATTGTTCCAGAACATTACCAAGGTTGTGATTTTTTAATGTTGGGTAATCTTGTACCTAAGGTTCAACAACAGGTTATTAAACAAATGAAACAACGCCCTAAGTTAATTGTAATGGATACCATGAATTTTTGGATGGAAATTGCAATGCCAGATTTGAAAGAAACCCTTACAATGGTGGATGTACTTACCATTAACGATGAAGAAGCACGTATATTATCGGGCGAATATTCATTGGTAAAAGCTGCACAAAAAATCTTGACAATGGGACCTAAATACCTGATTATCAAGAAAGGAGAGCACGGAGCACTATTATTTCACGAAAAAGAAGTGTTTTTTGCACCTGCTTTACCATTAGAAGAAGTTTTTGACCCAACAGGAGCTGGCGATAGCTTTGCAGGAGGATTTATTGGTTATTTGTCTCAAACTGAGGACATTTCATTCGAAAACATGAAACGTGCCATCATTTTTGGTTCTACAATGGCTTCGTTTTGTGTTGAACGATTTGGAACTGAGCGCCTAATTGGATTAACGCAAGAACAGGTTGACAAACGTGTTCAAGAATTTGTTGATTTAGTTCAGTTTGATATTGCTCTTGTTTAATAACTAGTAATTAGCGAATAGCGATTAGGAAAACGGTATAGAGTGAAATCTATATCGTTTTTTTATTTTAATAGAATTTCAAAAAATCCATATTTTACAATTTCGTAATAAACAACTCTAAAATTTAATTAGTAACTTAGCAAACAATGCGTTATTTACTAATTATACCACGTGCGCTCTGGAAGCTATTATTTGTTACCAATTTTGTTTTGGGACTGATTGTTTTGTTTCCATTTTTTTACATTCTACTATCTAATCGTGCATGGTTTCCAATTGCTTTTAAATTAAAACGCTTTTGGGCGCATTGGATATTAACCATTCCTGGCATTTTGGTATCCATAAAACGTGAAACTACTGCCCAAGAACTTCCCCAAAAAGCTGTTTACTGTGCCAATCACGCTTCCTATTTAGATATTATTATCAACTATTTAGTAGTACCGCATTATTTTGTATCAATGGGAAAGCAGGAAATAAGTAAAGCCCCACTTTTTAATATTTTTTTTAAAGAAATGAATATTCTGGTAAACAGAAAAAGCAAAACAGGTTCGCACCGCGCATTTTTAAAGGCGGGTAAAGAACTGGAAAACGGACGGAGTGTTTTTTTGTTTCCCGAAGGTGGTATATCCAACCATGGTAAGCTATTGAACTTTAAAAATGGGGCATTTCGTTTGGCTATCGAAAATCAAGTACCGATTGTACCCATTACCTATTTAAACAACTGGAAACTGTTACAAAATGGTGGTTTCTTTAAATCTACAGGAAAACCAGGAATAGCTCGTGTAATTGTTCACAAACCTATTCCAACAATTGGCATGACAGAAGATGATTTAGTATCTTTGTGCAGCAAGGTACACAGCATTATAGCAAATGATTTAAATGAGTACCACACTAAACCGTAATTAACCGATGAAAATAAATACCGACACCGTTGATAAAATTGCTCATTTGGCTCGTTTGGAGTTTGAAAATGAAGGCAAAGAGCAAATCATGAAAGACATGAACAACATGCTTGCTTTTATTGATAAGTTGAATGAACTCGACACGTCAAATGTTGAGCCATTGATATACATGAGCGATGAAGTAAATGTATTACGCGAAGATGTTGTGAAACAAGATATAACACAACAAGAAGGCTTAAAAAATGCTCCTAAACGTGATTCGGACTATTTTAAAGTGCCGAAAATGATTGAGAAATAACGCCTCCCTGCCTCCCCTCAGGGGAGATGAATAAAAAAATAAAATTAGTTATTCCTCCCCTGTGGGGGTGAATGTAATTAAGCTAAGGC
>JBASCV010000287.1:0-15091 GCA_049651825.1 Bacteroidia bacterium | reverse complement strand
AGCGTGTGCCCTTAAAATCGGGTGTAGCGTATAATTACAACACACAATCATTGCAAAAATCAATTTACTTGGTTTCTTTATACATAAATGGTAAATTGGTGGATAATCAAAAAATGGTTTTAATTAAATAGAAATGAAAAAATTATCCATCCTGTTTTTATTAATTTGTACATCTTCTTCCTTTGCTCAAGATTCAACATCTATAGGTAAATTTAAAAGATGGTCAGTAGGTTTTGCAATTTCACCAGATTATTCATATCGGCTTGTAAAGCCAATAACCGACACCAATGAATACAAATATACTTTAAACAAACAATGTGTTGATTCTGTAAATTCGATTGAAAAAGCGGCTATTTCATACACTATTGGTATTCCTATTGGCTTTAAATTTAACAAGCATTTTGCATTAAAAACAGGGTTTTATTTATCAAACAAAGCATTTAAGGCGAAAGGGTTTGTATGGGGGAATAGCATTTGGGATGGGTATGCAATTTTTCAATCAACCAAATTTAAAAAATCTAATTTTTATTTTTGGGAAATCCCTTTAACAATAGAATTCACAAAACAATCAAAGAAATATAGTAAATATAGCTTTAAAGCATTTGTGGGGACGATTTTTTGTATGAATAGCAAGGAAACGGAATATTCATCAAGAAGATGGTTGATGGAATATGCTCATCCAGAACTTGAGGACAGTTATAAAAAACTTAAAAAATTTAAATCCCTATTTTGGGGGGCAACTGTTGGGTTTGGTGCTAATTATAAGCTAAACAAAAAAATAATTTTAAGTGCAGAGCCTGTATTAAAATTTTATGTAAAAGATTTAAAGTATCCTAATAATGATATATTTTACCAGCAATCAACACAATGGATAGGTATTTATGAAACACCATATTCTTTCGGTTGTAATGTAAGTGTAAGCTACCTATTTTAAACTTTCGCTAGTTTTAGTTTAGCTATTTTTTTAGATGAAATTGCAACATACAATCATTACAAAAATCAATTTACTTGGTTTCTTTATAGATCAACGGCAAATTAGTAGATAATCAAAAAATGTTGTTAGTTAAATAAAAAACAGCCTATATTTGGTGTTATGATACTCGGCATAGGAACAGACATCGTAGAAACAACACGCATTGCAAAGAGCATAGAAGAAAGTCGTTTTAAAGAACGTGTTTTTTCAAAAGTAGAAATCGCTTATTGCGAATCAAAAGCCAACAAAGCTGAGCACTACGCTGCCCGATTTGCAGCCAAAGAAGCCTTTTTTAAAGCCTTAGGAACAGGACTTAGAGCTGGAATGGCATTTAATGAAGTAGAAATACAAAATGATGAATTAGGCAAACCAAGTATTTGTTTGTTAGGCGAAACAGCACAAACTGTTGCTCATAAAAACATAGCTTCCATTTATGTTTCGTTATCACATACAGCAAGCCAAAGTACAGCTACAGTTATTATTGAGGGGTAAGTAAGCAGCAATTATTTAGGATGAACTTGTTTAAATTGAATATTTCGCATGGGCTCGATATGGAATTTTATTGGCTGTTTCAGTTCGAGCGAAGTCAAGAACAAACAGCTAAAATCATCAACTTAAAAAAACTTCTATTTAAAAAATATCGTCTGACAGGTATTTATAGTAAAAAAGGGATTAACGATATACTAAAAAAGCACCTCACAAAAGCAACCTTGTTGTTCAACTACTTGCATAACTTCGTCAGGCGGGATCGTACTATTATTTTCAATTCTCAACACATTATCTGAATCATCCAAATCAAAATTAATTTTTGCTGAAGGGTAAAGCGCCAACAATTGTTTAGTTATAATAGTGGCTATATCAGCATCGTTAACTGATGTTTTAAATACTTCCACTATCATAACAAATAAAATTGTACAATAAAATTATTTTTTTTCTTCACAATTAAACATCCATTGTACACCAAACTTATCTTTGCAACTACCATAATAAGCACCCCAAAACATATCTTGCAACTCTTGTTCTACAGCACCTCCAGCCGAAAGCGCATCAAAAAGTCGTTTGGTTTCAACTCGTGTATCAGGTTCTAAATTTATATAAACATTATTGCCTACATTCACTTTAAAACCCATTGATTCTGGCGCATCAGTACCCATCAACACATGATCTCCAATTGTTTTTAACGAAATATGCATTACCAATTTTTTATCCGCTTCCGATAATGGTGAAGTCCCCTCCATTGGGGGAATATCACCAAAACGAGCAATCTGACCAATAAAATCGCCACCAAAAACAGTTTTATAAAAATTAAAAGCCTCCTCTGTTTTATTCGCGAAATTTAAATAAGTACTTACGCGTGCCATATTTTGTTATGTTTTTATTTACCCGTTTCTAATATGCGTTTTACATTTTTCAAATTTTTTGTTTGAGCTTCTTCTATCATTTTCCGTCCAAAAAAATACGATGGCAAATTAAATGGATATGGGTCGTTGCTATAAAACTCCGTAGTAACTACAGTTTGGCTATCAGATACGGCTTTAAACATATTTGCAGCCTTAGCCTTTCCTTCAAACGGACGTTTAAAGCGCAAATCAATATCCATTCTATCAATGCTCAATGCTATAATTTCTTGCTCACCTTCTCCTACATTTTCGTTGGTGCTATTCCATTTTTGCGTTGCACCAACAGTGCCATCTGTGCCAACAATTTCAGGATTTAGGTTGGGGTCTTCCATAACCCAAACACTGTAATTTTTCTGATTATCCAATATGCGCATATAATCATAAACAACTTCACGAGGCTTATTAATTGTTTCGGAAACGCTTACAGTGTATGATTTAGGCACAAAAAGCGCAATAATAAAGGGCAACGCAATAAGAGCAACTACTCCAATCAAAATTTTTTTCCAAAGTTTCATAATCGTTTTTAGTTAAAGTTTATTTCTCACAAATTGATTTCAATTTTTTTAATGCTTTAGGCCATGTTTCTATAAAATAGGCATTGTACTCGCCAGTTCCACCTTTCATATCAACCAATAGCTTCGTGTTTCCATTTTCTACAATAAATGTATAGTTTTCCAATGCTCCAGCCCACGATTCAACGTATGGCCCCTCAAAAACTTCTTTCCCATCCATCACAAAACCCAGGTGTTCGATACTCACAAACTCGTTCACAATATTTTCTTTTATTTTACTTACCATTCCACCTTTTTTACCCTCTTTATCAGTTCCTAAAAAAAGAATTTTACTTCCTTTTTCCCAACTGCCTTCAAAGTAAGATGTTGGGTTAAACTCGGCAGTCCATTGTTTATACGTTTGTTCACCTAACATAGTGGTATATACTTTTGATACTGGGGCAGTTATAGTAATTTCAAAATGTAACGCTTTTAATGTATCTATTGTTTCTACATAATTTTTAAAATTATTCATAATTGCTTGCCAACCTGCCTGCTGCATATCAAGAGGATTTTCTGACTCTGGTTCAAAAAACTCACTTATTTGAGTGGTGTCACCATTGGTTTCAAAAAATAGCTGAACTTTTCGTCCATCGCCCATTGTATATTCAATGCATTTATTGGTTTCAACCTTGGTGTATTCTCCCCAAAAATCAAAACCAAAACTACCATCTTTTGCTTCCATACGCGATGAAAACTTTCCTCCAACACGTAAATCATTCTCTGCTGTTGGTGTGTGCCAATCGGGTGAAGCAAAACACCAATTAATAATATGCTCTGGTATGTTCCATAGGTTCCATACTTTTTCTACTGGTGCATTCACAATAGCTTCTACTTTTAACATTGTTTTTTCGGTTGCAGTCATTTTCTGATTAAATTGAAATTTACAATACTACAAACATATTCCTGTTTTTTCATATATTGCATGTGTAAAAACGACAAACTCTGGTGCATTTGCGACAGAATTGTGTAATTTTAATGCAATGAAAACGGTATCTATCCTTGTTCTCGAAAATGCTGTAATTCAAGCAATTGCCGACCCTCAATATTGTTTTGAAGCAGTGAATCAATTTTTTATACAAGCAGGTAAACAAGCTCCATTCAATGTTCAATTGGTGGGGATGAAAAATGAGGTAAAACTAAATAGTGGAGGTTATACTGTTCATTGTAATAAATTATTGAAAGACGTAAAAAACACCGACTTAATTTTTATTCCTGCTCTTTTTGGCGATATGCAACAAGCCCTTGAATCAAATCAAAAAGTTATTCCATGGATTGTAGAGCAGTATCATAAAGGCGCTGAAGTGGCTTCATTGTGTGTAGGTGCATTTTTGTTAGCAGCAACGGGTTTAATAGATAACAAAAAATGCTCTACGCATTGGGGTTTTGAAAACCAATTAAAACAAATGTTCCCAAGCATTGATATACAAAATGGTTGCATCATAACTGAAGAAAATCGAATTTATTCAAGCGGTGGAGCAAACTCGTATTGGAATTTATTGTTACATATTGTAGAAAAATATACCAATAGAGATACAGCAATACTTACATCAAAATATTTTGCAATAGATATTAATCGTAACAGCCAAGCAGCATTCGCCTTGTTTCAAGGTCAAAAATCGCATACCGATGATTTAGTAAAAAAAGCTCAAACATATATTGAAACCAATGTAGAGAAAAAAATTACGGTTGATGAATTAGCCGCTAGCGTAGCCATGGGTAGAAGAAGTTTTGAACGAAGATTCAGAAAGGCCACCAACAATTCGGTATTAGAGTACATTCAACGTGTAAAAATAGAAGCTGCTAAACGAAACTTAGAAAGTACCCTACAAAATGTGAATGAAGTAATGTTTAACATCGGATATACCGATACAAAAGCGTTTAGAACCTTGTTCAAAAAAAATACCGGCCTTACACCAATAGAGTACCGTAATAAGTATAATAAGGTATAGTCTATTATTCAATTTATCAAAACGGCCTAAAAATTGCTATCATATTAAAGAACTTGTATATTTGTTTTAAATAGGTGCCAAATTAATAAAACTATTATGCCGTATAAACGCCATATAATCAACTTTTTGTTGCTATTCATAATGTTGCCTTGTGTTTTTTATGCGCAACCCGAAGAAAAGCTAACAGCATCTCAATACATGGCCGAACAAGATTACAACCATGCGCTGGAAGAATACTTAAAATTATACAAAGCCAAAAAAGACGACCCAGAAATCAACTTCAACATTGGCTTTTGTTATCTCAACATTAATGACGACAAATCAAAAGCGTTGCCTTATTTTGAATTTTTATATAAAAAAGGAGGATATAAAGAAGAGTTGCTTTTTCATTTAGCTCGCGCTTATACATTTGCCTATCAGTTTGATGATGCCATTAAGTTTTTTAACGAATACCGTAAAACCGTTAACGCAAAACGTTATCCCGAAATAGATCGCTATATCGAAAACTGCGAAACTGCAAAAACATTGGTAAAAAACCCAGTAAATGTAACGTTCGAAAACTTGGGGAAAGAAATTAATTCTAAATTTCCTGATTATTATCCCTTTGTTACCGAAGACCAATCAACACTATATTATACAACACGCAGAGAAGGACGCTCTCAAAAGCTAAGAAGTTGGCAAGGCTATTTTACATCAGATATCTATTTTTCAAAGGTAGTTGCCGGCCAATGGACTAAACCCAAAAGCATTGGTCCAATTATAAATACACCCGAAGATGAACAATGTGTTTATCTATCGCCCAATGGCAGAAAAATGATTTTGTATATGGATAATGAAATGACTTCGGGCGATTTATTTGTATCTGAAATGAAAGCGAATGCCAAAAGTTTTCCAAAACCTGTTCCATTTGCATTGCCCATTAACACACCCGAACTTGAATTAGAAGGTTGCATTTCTGATGATGGAAAAATGATGATTATTTCTAGCGATAGATTACAAGGACTTGGCGGAACAGATTTGTACATGTTTAAAAAATTACCAACAGGCGAATGGGGCGAAGCAATTAATCTTGGAAAAAATATAAATACTACATACAACGAGTCGTTCCCTGTGTATGACGAAAAAACATTGACCCTTTATTTTGCATCTGAAGGTCACACTTCAATGGGTGGTTCAGATATTTTCAAATCGAAATACGATGAAGAAACACAAACCTTTGGACCAGCTATAAACATGGGGTACCCAATAAATACTCCTGAAGAAAATTTAGAATTTACATTGGCTGGCAACAAACGAGATGGCTATATTTCGGCTGTTAGAAAAGAAGGCTATGGCGACTTGGATATTTACAAGGTAACATTTAACGATGTAGAAGCTCAGGTATCCATCATAAAAGGAATTGTTTCTACTACTGATTCTACAAAAAAAGAACTTGATGCAACGATATCGCTTATTGATGCTCAAACAAATCAAGTTATAGAATCAAGGCCTGTGATACCACAAAGTGGCAAATATGTTTTTTCTGCACTGCCTGGCAAATATTTTATAAAGATTGAAAGCCCTGGGTTTCCCGAGCACAAAGAAACATTAAATGTTTTTGACAAATCAGATTACATGTTTGAAATTGAAAAAAACATAACGCTATATAAAGCTGGTGAAACCCCTGCTGTAAAAGAGGTTACAAAACCAGGTAGTACTGGGCCTAAAAAATAAGCTTCGCTACCATTTTACAACAACCTTACCAATAGAGCCCCTGTTTTCAAGAAAATGGTGTGCATCTGCTATATTTTTAGCATCAAATACACCGCCAGTGTGCGGTTTTAATTCTCCAACCATTGCTAATGCCGTAACGCTTTTTAAACAATGTTGCAAAACACTTGGCTTATGCTCAGCAATACGTAGCATATTTACACCCATAATGCCCTTTGATTGCATCATAAGTGGCACAGGATGAACCCATCCAAAACTAAACGCTGTTTTTATAAGCGACAATTTGGAGGCTCCACTCATACTTTCGGCTGCACCATAATTAATTAAACGGCCACCAAAAGCAAGTAGTTTTCTGCTTTTTTTGTAGGACTTCCCACCCACTGAATCAAAAGCTACATCAACTCCTTGTGGGTTTATTTTCTTAACCTCTTCATAAAAATCAGTGTTTAAATAATTGATAGGATAATCAACGCCTATACTTTTTAAAAAATCTAATTTTTGCTGACTACTTGCTGTACCATACACAATGCAATTTTTACGTTTTGCTAATTGAACAAGCGCAATTCCTACACCACCAGCTGCCGCTTGAATCAAAACATGTTCACCCGCCTGAACATTTGCAACTATTTCAGACGCATAAAAAGCAGTACAATACTGCGTGGCCAAAGCTGCAGCTGTACCAACATCCATTGTTTCTGAAATAGGCGTAACTGCATATTGTTCCGCTACAGCATATTCTGCATATCCACCAAAACGGGTAAATGCTACAACGCGTTGACCAATGGCTAAGCCTTTTATTTCAGAACCTACACGTTCTATTTTACCAACCACTTCATATCCCAATACTGATGGCAGTGGAGGCGCTTCGCGATACAAACCATACCGTGCCATAACATCAGCAAAATTAAGCCCAAAGGCCTCAACCTTAATCAAAACCTGAGTGTTGTTTAGCAGCGGTTTATCAACTTCTCTAAACTCAAAAGCATCGGATGATTTACCGTGTTTAATAAGTGTAATTGCTTTCATTGATTTGGAATAGGCTTATAAAAAAAAACACATCTTTATATTTCAAAAGATGTGTTTTAACTATGTTAATATTTATTATTATTTAGCAATCATTATTTTTTTATAAACAATAGATTTATTGTTCTGTACCTTTACCGAATATAAACCTGATGGCTTATCGCTTAAATCAAGCATTTCATTATTTGTTTTCATTACACGCTCTTCAACCAATTCACCAAGCGGGTTAAAGATAGTAACCGTAACAACACCTGTATTTGCTGCATCTAATTTTACATAAAAATTGCCTTTTGCAGGGTTTGGATAAACACTAATACTATTTTCTAATAACACATCCTCCATCCCTACAGAAGTGATTGTAACACTATCACAATAGGTGTTTGTACAGGTAGAATCAGAAACTGTTAAGCATACGTAATAAGTACCTGGTGTTTGAAAATCATTAATTGGATTTGCTTGAGTAGATGTTCCGAATGTGCCAAAATCCCATAAATAATTTGTTGGAGCACCAGAACCATTATAACTAAAAGAAACAATTTCATCTGCAATCATACTATGACTAAAGCTAGACGGGCAGTATGAAAAATTTCCAACATTAAGATAAAAACAATCAGAATAAGAGCATGCTCCTGCCGAATCGCTTATGTAACAACAAACAAAATATACACCAGCCGTATCATAAGTGTGTGTAGGATTTTGAACGGTTGAGCTATCGCCATCGCCAAACGACCAAACAAAATTTTCAGGTGCCGAACCCCATGAATATTCCTGAAAATGTATAGTAAGTGCGTTTGCTGTATCAACAGTAAACTCCCAATACTCATAACAACTGCTAGGTGTTCCAGCATAAACAAACTCGCAATAAGTGCTAGAGCAATTGTTTTGTGTATTACTTGAAGTTAAACAAACCCATCTCCACGCTTCAAATCCGTATGCATGAGTAGGATTTTGTAAGTTTGAACTAGTGCCATCTTCAAAATCCCAGTGCCAATTATTAGGGCTTCCTAACGAATTATCTTCAAAATGAATAACTAATGGATTAGCTGTATCAGCAACAGTTGTAAATTTTGCATAACAACTACTTACTTCTACTGTTTTACAATAGGTATCAACACAGTTTGATGTGCTATCATAAGTTGTTAAACACACATTGTATGAACCGTTTGAAGAGAATGTGTGTGTTGGGTGCTGAACCATTGAAGAATCACCATCGCCAAAATCCCACAACCAACCTGTTGTTCCTGAAAACGAAACATCTGTAAAATGAATTGTTTGCAAATTACTTGTATCCGGAGCAAATGTATAGTTAGATGAACAACTTACCGGCCCAACACTTACTTGCTGACATACAGTGTTTGAACAACCATTGTCATCCGACATTGTTAAACAAACCATATATAACCCCACTTGATTGAATATGTGAACAGGGTTTTGCAACGTACTTGTTATGCCATCATTAAAATCCCAAAAAACACTTGCAGCAGCTGGCGATGAATTATCATAAAACAAAATAGTTTTAGGGTCAATAAAATCAAGTGTATAATTGAATGAAGCACTACATGTAGCATTAGTGTCGCCTATCATAACAGAATCACAATAAGTAGATGTACAACCTTGAGCATCTGTAGTAGTTAAACACACACTGTAATAGCCCGAGTTAGCATATATATGCAACGAGTTTTGAGTATTAGCAGTTGTTGCATCACCAAAATCCCATTGCCAATTTACAATGCCAACAGACGATGAGTCCGCAAACATAACTTTATTAGGATTTAAAGTATCTACAGCAAAAGTAAATCCGGCAAAGCAGTTGCCTGAATTGCCAACAACAATACTATCGCAGTAAGTACTCTGACAGTTTGTAAAAGGAGTATACGCTGATAAACAAACAATATATGTTCCTGCCTGTAAATAAGTATGTGTAGGATTTTGCATGTTACTTGTTGTACCATCACCAAAATTCCAAGTCCAGTTAGTTGCAGTTGTACTTCCATAAGAAGAATCTACAAAGGAAACTGTTAATGCCGATTCGGTATAATTAAAATGTGCCTGACAAGCAGATTGAGCATACGTAAACTGACTGCAAACTGCAATAATAATAACAAGTAATAGTTTTTTCATTTTAACAATTAAAGGTAGTTGATTGATTTACAAAGCTATAGAAAAAAAGCAAAGAAAGAGTTTTAAAACTCTTTCTTTACAATTAATTTTTGGTTGAAATTACTGTTACCGTTTTTAACAACAACTAAATAAATTCCTGGGGTATAATTTTTTACATCAAGCTCGTATGTATTTGCGTTCATATTATCAGTAAAAAGCTGCTTACCAGTTACATCAAAAACAGTAAGTGTTGCATTTTCTATAGCGCCATCAATTTCAATTGTTGCAAATTCTGATGTAGGGTTTGGATATAATTTCAAGCTTGTTGCTTCTGCAATAGACTCTGTTGCTTGTTCGGTTACCACCTCTTCTGTTGGTTCATCAAACATTTTTAAAGCCGATGAAGAGAAAGCAAAACGCATGTTGGGTCTTCTTGTACTTTTTTGCCCAGTTGCTGTTGCACAAACGCTTCCGTTTGCCACATTGGTTTTAACATAAAGTGTTTGATGTGTTGATGTTGCTGTTTGTCGTACAGTAGAATTACCTGCCGCACTTGTATTATTCCAACAAATTTCAATTAACAAGTTGCTAGAACCATTGTATTGGAAAGAAGTATTAAATGTATGCGTGTTCCAGCCCGTTGTTGCAGTAACATTACCAGAAAAAACTGTAGTTAATGAACTTGTTAAAAAGGTTGACGTAGCAAAATTTGAAGCAGTGGTATGCCCCATTTTTATAGTAAAACCAGTCATTGTTTTATTGTTTGCCGAAGAAACGTTAAAAGCCAATGATTTGATATAGCTTGAAGATGATGTATACCCACCCGCAACCAGTTCATTTTTTGTAACAATAAATTGAACTCTTTCATCCATATTAGATGTACCATAAGGCGCCACACCTGTGGTTGACGTACCAGTACCTACTGTTACTGTATTTCCTCCGCCTGAAGAAGCCGCAAGTGTTGTGAATGTAGCTGACGATGAGTAGTTAGATGTTGATGTACCTGAACACACACGTTGTACTTGAAAATGGTAACTTGTAGCAGGAGTTAAACCTGTTATTGTTGTTGAATTTGTTGTAGATGTTACTGTTGTCCAAGTAGATGAAGTAGTTGGTTTGTATTTAACATTAAATGTATTTGTTGAACTACCTGTACCTGACGCCCAGTTTAATGTAGCACTTGTTGAAGTTACCCCACTTGCAGATAAGCCTGTAGCCATTGAGCATGTTGATGTTGTACTTATTGGTTTTATACCAATAATAGCTCCAACACTTGAATTAAACTGATAGCTAGAAGGATTTAGAGCCGTTAGTAAAAAATATCCATCGCTGCTACCATTCCAACCCCAGTTGATGTGAAATGAATTAGTGCCTTGGTATCCATCAGCAATAAAAGCATGTCCTGCATTTGCATTTGGGTCATGACCATTAATAATTACTACACGTTGAGCATCAATTTCGGTACGAATTAAATTATCCCACTGTGTATTTGTGTAAGATGATTTTGTTACATTTTGCGCACTGCTTGCATATTTGAATTTATTTACCAAAGCTGTTCTTACAGCCGTTGTATAAGCCGAAGAGCCATTTGGGCCATAATCCATATTAATTGCAACACCAGCGTGAAATAACAATTGAGCAACATCAGCATTTGCTGCTAAAAGCTTGTTAGGCATATTTGACCAATTATACGTTGTTGCGCCAAAATTTGCAGTTAAGCTTCCATAATCAGAAGTATACGTATTTGAACCAGTTCCCTGTGCTGGGTAGTTGTGATATTTCATTACCTGACCAAATGCTGTAGCAACACAACCTACAGGAACTCTACCACAACGGGTTGTGCCCAATGTTTGATCAGCAGGACAAGCATCATTATAATAACAACCTTGCGACCAAGTTGTTGTTGTAAGCGGGGTTGAGCTCATTAACGAAGGAAGCGGTGCTGGGTTACTTTTGTGCATACTTGCATTTTCGTACTTTTCCCAAAGCTCAGCAACTTCACTATTTTTTATACTCATGTTTTGAGAAACCACATCATATATTTGTTGGCTGTATTCATTCATTAACCAATCCATACAATCTGGGCTGTTTTGCGGATTGTGAGCGCTTTCAAAAGAATATCCAAGAATTGGATAGATACGATGATCTGCAGATACAATAAAAAAAGCATCACTCGTAAAATTGAAAATATAATAAACAGGAACTCCATTTTTTTGTTTTACTATCTCAGCTTTTATTTCACTTACATCCACAACTCCCCTATTTGCCGGCTTTCTTTCGTTAAAAGCAGCTACTGCCACATTTTTA
Organism: Bacteroidia bacterium; assembly: GCA_049651825.1. GTDB lineage: Bacteria > Bacteroidota > Bacteroidia > 2-12-FULL-35-15 > 2-12-FULL-35-15 > 2-12-FULL-35-15. The sequence goes on along the minus strand of JBASCV010000287.1, from coordinate 3,075 downwards.
GCATTGTCTAAAGAAACAAACTGCGCCAATGCTCCAAATGCAAAAAATGTAAGATTAATTAAAATGAACGCACCAATTAATAGATGTTTTTTCATGTTTTTATTTTTTATTAATGATTAATGAATTACTACAACCAACAAAAGAAACTACCAGAAATTTTTTAAAAAACGCCAATTGCAGAAGAGAGTTTTGCAGCGAAGAGATACCACGAACGGTTTTAAATATACTCATTTTTAGCGGTTTTAGGAACAATTACTCGTTCTTTCTAGGGTGTTCACTAAATTAATTGTGGTGCAAATGTACGGCCTTATTTGGTAAAAAACAACTTCCAAAACACAAGTTCCCTTTTTTTAGATTGATTTAGCGTATTGGGAATGCTAATTGTATTTTTTGAGCCAACACTTTAGCAATTTTCTCATTGCTTTCTCTTGTCCAACCGGCTATATGTGAACTAAGCATTACTTGATTGCTTTTTATGAGGTATTGAAAAGGTGCTGGCAATTGGTTACTATTTAAATTCTCAAACGAAACCGCTTCATATTCAAGCACATCTATACAAGCGCCCAACACTTTACCCGAAACCATATTTTCAACCAAATCGCTAGTATTCAAACACTTACCCCTTGCCGTATTAATAATATAAATATTTTTTTTGAATTGATTGATAAATGTATCGTTTATTAAATAGTGGGTTTCATCCGTTAGTGGGGTATGCAAACTAATAATATCAGCTTCTTCAAAAAGCGCATCAAGTGTTGATTCGTGAATAAAATCATTACCAAAACCCTTCTTATACTTATCATAAACCATCGCTTTCACTCCAAAACCTCTCAACCGTTCGGCAAAAGCGCTTCCCATATTGCCATAACCAATAATACCTACAGTTTTTCCCATCAATTCAACACCTCTATTCCCTTCTCGTATCCATTTCCCTTCTCGTACCTGGCTATTTGCACGACATAAATTATTAAACAACGCAAGCAACATTCCTAAAGCATGCTCAGCAACAGCATCTTTATTCCCTTCTGGAGCATGCAAGCACTTAATTCCTTTACTTTCGGCATATTCAACATCAATATTTTCCATTCCAGCACCAGCACGTGCAATAAATTTACATTTAACAGCCTTATCAATTATAGGAGCAGTAATTTTTATTTTGCTGCGTATTACAATACCATCGTAAAGGTGTATATGCTCAATTATTTGATTTTCAGACCAATTATAATTCAAATCACACACAAAGCCATACTTTTGAAGTGTTTCGTGCAAAAGTGGATGATTAGAGTCGATGAAAAGTATTCTCATTTATTTTGATTTATAGCGTATTGTTAATAATTTCTCACAGAGTTGCGCAGATTTTGTCGCAGAGTTACGCTAAAGGAATGAATTTTTTATAAATAAGAGCTATTCAATTACAAAGGAGTATTGTATTTGTAATAATTAGCACTGTTTTTGCACTTATTTTTTCTTTTTTCTTTTCTTTTGTTTGCCTTGTCCGGCTGTACCAAAGCCATCCCCATCTAAAACATATTTGCTTTTGCGGTCTCTACGATAGGATGTTCCATTATGCTCCATGTTGGGATCTTTTTTAGATTGATCAAAATGCTTAATCTGTTTGCGCGGCTTTTTAGTGCCACCAAACTTGGAGAAAAAACCTCCCGACTTTTCTTTACCCGATTGGGCGAAACTAACAGTAGAAAGTCCAACAAACAAAAGGACAAATAATGCGATTTTTTTCATGAAACAATTCTACGAAAAAAATAACAAAACTGCCAATTAGAAAAATTAATTTTTTTGAACAAATAACAAAAGAATAGGCTGTATCAAAAGTCGATTTTTTTCAAAATTTCATATCACGTTAGGCAAAATCACATTGTTAATCAACAAGATAGATTTCTCGGTTTCGCTCAAAATGACTCAAATAAAAACTTTTGATACAGCCTTTTGCGTAACTATAAGCGAACAAGCGAAAGAAAATAAATCAATGTATATCAACTACTTAGGCTGATATGTAGTGTTTTCTAGAATTGTTTTTAAATTGGGCCTTAACCTGCTTTTATAAACCGATAAACAATCTTCTTTTTTACGTCCTTTGCGCAAAGCGCGCTGTTCTTCAATTGGCAAAGAAGCAATATGCATACAGTTTGGAGTACAACAACCTTGCATTTTTTCAGCACAAGCAGGGCATTGTATAAACAATAAATGGCAATCGTCATTCGCACAATTTACATGCGTATCGCAAGGTGCACCGCATTGGTGGCATTGGGCTATAATGTCTTCTGTAATACGTTCGCCAACACGCTCGTCAAAAACAAAATTTTTGCCTATAAATTTAGAAGGTAATTTTTCGGCTTTTATTTGGCGTACATAATCAATAATACCGCCATGCAATTGATTTACATCCTTAAAACCATGATGTTTTAAGTAAGCACTTGCTTTTTCGCAACGCACCCCACCCGTACAATACATCAGAATTTTTTTATCTTTTTTATCTTTTAGTTCATCAATTACCATGGGCAATTCTTCCCTAAATGTATCAGCATCAGGGCAAATAGCACCTTCAAACCTTCCAACTTCACTTTCGTAATGGTTGCGCATATCAACCACAATAGTATCGGGGTTTTCTAAGGCCTCATTAAACTGTTTGGCTGTAAGGTGATTCCCCACATTGGTAACATCAAAACTGTCATCGTCCAGGCCATCGGCAACAATTTTTTTGCGCACTTTTATGGTAAGTTTATAAAACGATTTACCATTGTCTTCAACAGCTATTTTGAATGGAATGTCTTTAAAACGAGTATCAGCAAAAAGCTCTTGTTGGAATTGCTCCCAATTTTCTTCAGGAACCGACATTTGTGCATTGATTCCTTCACGGGCAATATATATTCTGCCTAGAACATTAAGATTGTTCCATTGCTTAAATAAATAATCACGAAGCTCTTCTGGATTTTCGATAATAACGTAGCGGTAAAACGAAACGGTAATCCTTTTTAGGGTTTCCTCTTGAATTCGTTTTTTTAGCTCCTTTTTGTTAACTCTGTTTTGCAATAACATAGTGTCTGAGGGGTTTAAAAC
>JBASCV010000286.1:0-11391 GCA_049651825.1 Bacteroidia bacterium | reverse complement strand
GGTCTACCTTGGTTGAATTAATATTGGGTTGAAACGTTTTGTCAACAAGCCATTGACTCGCAATTTCTTCACGGTTTTTCCAAAAACCAGTTGTCAAGCCAGCAAGATAGGCTGCTCCTAAGGCGGTGGTTTCGTTTACTACCGGTCTATCAACTGGAACTTGTAATATATCGCTTTGAAATTGCATTAATAGATTATTGCGTACAGCACCACCATCTACTCGGAGACTTTTCAGTTTTATGCCCGAATCTTGCTCCATTGCCATAAGTACATCTTTTACTTGATAGGTAATTGCTTCAAGTGTTGCTCGTATTAAATGATTTTTACTAGTGCCACGTGTAAGGCCAAACACAGCTCCACGTACTTCGCTGTCCCAATAAGGCGTTCCTAAGCCAACAAATGCTGGTACAACATACACACCGTCTGAGGTTTCTACTGTATTGGCATGTGCTTCGCTTTGCGATGCTTCTTTGAAAAATTCTAACCCATCGCGTAACCATTGTACTGCAGAACCAGCAACAAAAATACTTCCTTCAAGCGCATATTCTACTTTTCCATCAATTCCCCAAGCGATGGTTGTTAATAATCCGTTTTTTGAACTCACAGCTTTATTTCCTGTATTCATAAGCATAAAGCACCCTGTTCCATAAGTGTTTTTTGCCATTCCTTCAGTAAAACAAGCCTGTCCAAATAAAGCAGCTTGTTGATCACCTGCTATGCCTGCTATGGGTATTTTAACATTGTTAAATAAGTTTGTTTCAGTATAACCGTACACTTCCGAAGAAGAACATACCTTCGGAAGTACTGTTTTTGGTACGTCTAAATGGTTCAGCAATTCGGAATCCCATTGTAAGTCATGAATATTATACATCAATGTGCGTGATGCGTTGCTATAATCGGTTACATGGCTTTTACCGTTGGTTAATTTCCAAGTTATCCAGGTGTCAATTGTTCCAAATAACAGTTCGCCTTTGTTGGCTAATGCACGTGCACCTTCCACATGGTCGAGTATCCATTTTAGTTTTGTACCAGAAAAATAAGCATCAATCAATAAGCCTGTTTTACTTTTAAACAGCTCGTTTAAGCCTTTGCTTTTTAAATCATTGCAAATGTCAGCTGTTTGGCGAGATTGCCACACAATGGCATTGTATATAGGCTTACCCGTTGTTTTGTTCCACACCACAGTTGTTTCGCGCTGATTGGTAATGCCAATTGCTGCAATTTCTTCAGCTTTGTATTTCAAAAACGTTTCTTTAATAACCGCTTCCACCGATTGCCATATTTCCATAGCATCGTGCTCTACCCAACCTGGTTTTGGAAAATGTTGCGTAAATTCCTTTTGAGCTATATTTATAACTTCTCCGGCCTTATTAAAAAGAATTGTACGTGAACTAGTTGTTCCTTGATCAATTGATAAAATATATTTTTTTTCCATCACTTTTTTTATCGTACTATTGGGTTTCTTTTTTTTTCTTGTTGATTGCCAATACAACTACTATTGCTATAAGTACTATTGTTATCCATAACAAAGCGCTTACTTCATTTTTAAACACTGCTTTATATAACAAAGCTCCTGAAATGCCCCCTAAGATTGGTCCAACTACAGGTATCCATGCGTAGTTCCAATCGGATGAGCCTTTGCCATGTATCGGTAATAAAAAGTGAGCAATACGAGGGCCCAAATCACGAGCAGGATTTATAGCATACCCTGTAGTAGCACCAAGTGATAAGCCTATCGCTACAATAAAACCACCTATTACTAAAGGGTTTAAGCCATCCGAAAATTTGTTAGCTCCTATGGCAGATAGACCAAACATTAAAATAAATGTACCTATAATTTCACTCAACAAGTTAGCCCATGTCTCTCGTATGGCTGGTCCTGTAGCAAACACTGCAAGTTTCAACCCTGTATCATTTGTTGCTTTCCAATGAGGTAGGTAGTGCAACCATATAACAGTTGCCCCAGCAAAAGCACCCAGTAATTGTCCAAAAATATAATACGGAACAAGTGTCCATGATAAATCACCAGTACATGCAAGCGCCAATGTTACTGCCGGATTCAAATGTGCGCCACTAATGCTCCCAACAGCATATATTGCAATTGCTACTGCCAAGCCCCAAGCAGTTGTAATTACTATCCAGCCTGCGTTTTCTGCTTTACTGCTTTTTAGCAATACACCTGCAACCACTCCACTACCAAATATAAGTAGTAACATGGTACCTATAAATTCTCCTAAAAATGGTGTCATGTTTTTTCGTTTTTCTAGTTCAAGTCCTTAAATAAATCTGGGTAGTCGCTAATTATGCCATCTACCCCCATTTTTTTTAGTTCGTTCATTGCACTTACTTCATTCACAGTCCATGGTATTACTTTTATTCCGGCATCTTTACATTCTTTTATTACCTCCGCTGTTAGTGTTTCATAAGCAGGAGAGTAAATGGTTGGTTTGAAGCCCAACAACGCAAGGCGTTCTGTTAATGATTTGTCTGAAGGCGGTTCAAATAAATAAGCAGTTTTAATGTTGGGATATTTGTTGTGAAGGTATTGTAATGTTCTGATATCAAACGATTGGATAATTACACGATCTTCAATTTTTTTCTCTTTAATTACAGCAATAAGTAACTCAACAAATTCTGCCGGTTTGGGATGGTAAATACTATCTCTTTCAGGCATTGTTTTTGTTTCAATATTGTATTGCATTGCTGCCAATCCCATACGCTGCGCGTATGCTTCTGCACTGTCTATTACATCAGCTAGTTTGGGTTTGTGAGCGGCTAATTTTTCCTGTTTTGTAAAGCGCGGATGTGGTTTTAGGCCTACATCATATTTTTGGGTTTCTTCATAGGTCATTTGGTAAATATTTAAGGATTTTTCCTCATTTTCTTCAACATGTTTCCCATCAGGCTTTGTTGTTATTTCATGATTAAAAAAGGGTTCGTGACTTAAAATCACTTGATTATCTTTTGTAATTACAACGTCCATTTCTAAAGTGTTTACACCTAAATCAATGGCTTTTTTAAATGCAGGGATTGTGTTTTCGGGCATCAAGCCTCTACAACCTCTATGGCCTTGTTTATCAAAATCATTTGTAGTCATTGTGTTTTCTTTTTTTTCGCTTGGAGCTGAACAAGCAATAATAATCGAAAAAGAGAGCAAGGTGAGTAATTGTTTCATTAATAACAGTTTATTTTTTGTTTATCTACAAAGATATAATTTAATTTGGTTTTTGTTTTTAGGAGTTAAATTATATGTGCTAAACCTTTTTAAGCCTAAAATGTTAATTTTAAACACCTTACTTTTTTTTGAAGTCATATTCGTATTCCGTATATAAATGTATATTTGATGTAGATTTTACCTTTACCGATATAGTTCGGTAAATCATTAAAAGAATGAAGCGCCACAATGATAAATTTTGATAGATTTCAATTAGAAAATGGGCTTAAAGTGATTGTTCATCAAGATAAATCAACACCTTTAGCTTGTATTAATATCTTGTACAATGTTGGTGCAAGGGATGAAAATCCTGAACAAACGGGCTTTGCTCATTTGTTTGAGCATTTAATGTTTGGAGGTTCAATTAATGTGCCTAATTATGATGAACCACTGCAACGTGTAGGTGGCGAAAACAATGCTTTTACTACAAATGATATTACCAACTATCACCTTACATTGCCTGCCGAAAATTTGGAAACAGGTTTTTGGTTAGAATCTGATAGAATGCTGAGTTTGGCTTTTTCAGAAAAAAGTTTGGAAGTGCAGCGTAGTGTTGTTATTGAAGAGTTTAAACAACGCTATCTTAATCAGCCTTATGGCGATGTTTGGTTGTTGCTTAGGCCTATGGCATATAAAGTACATCCTTACCAATGGGACACAATCGGCAAGGAAATTTCGCACATAGAAAATGCTAAAATGGAAGATGTGAAAGCTTTTTTTAAGCGTTTTTATTGTCCCAATAATGCTGTTATGGTTGTTGCTGGCAATGTGGACTTGGAGCAAGTAAAACGTTTAGCTCAAAAGTGGTTTGCGCCAATAGGTGCAGGACCTGAAAATAAACGTAGTTTACCTGTTGAACCTCTACAACAGCAACCTCGAAGCTTAACCGTTGAAAGAGATGTGCCTGCTGATGCTATTTATAAGGCTTACCACATGTGTGCCCGTATGGATAGCGAATATTATACAACTGATTTAATTTCTGATGTGCTGTCGCAAGGCAATTCATCCCGTTTACATAATGCTCTTATAAAGGAGCAACAACTTTTTAGTGACATACACGCCTACGTAATGGGCGATTTTGAAAAAGGGTTATTTATCGTTTCTGGAAAATTAACGAAGGGGGTTACAATGGAGCAGGCTGATCAAGCTATCTGTAAAGAACTTGATAAAATGAAACAAGACCTTGTTACACAAGAAGAGTTGGATAAAGTAAAAAACAAAATGGAGGCATCGCAATTATTTGGCGAGATGGATATTCTAAATAAATCTACTAATTTAGCTATAGCAGAGTTGCTTCAAGATGCAAGTATGATTAATCGTGAAGTTGAAAAATATCAAGCCGTTACCGCACTCCAAATGAAAGAACAAGCAGCTATTCTTTTTAAAAAAGAAAACTGTTCAACACTTTATTATAAATCAAAAAATAATTAGAAATATCCTAAAACTTTTAAAGATGAATAAATTTAATTGCCTATTTAAATCAGTAACATTTTTTATAATAGCATCTGTTTTATTTTCCTGTGGTACAGAAAATAGCAATGAAACAGAGCAAAACGAAATGGTTAATTGTGATTCAGTTGCTTCTGTTCAAGATGGCATTGATGAGAACGATATTTCATATTCATTACCTTCTCCCTTACAAATTGCTTCTGTGTTTAAAAAATCGGGGATGAAGTATAATGAAGAATATTTATCAAAAAAGAAAGAACCACAAAAATACATTACATCAGTTTCAAAGGCTTTAAATTTAGGCGTTTATAGCGCAGATTTATCTTACGCAATGCTTAATAAGCAAAATCAAACCGTAATGGAATACATGAAACTAAATAATACTGTAGCAACAAGTTTAGGTTTAGGTAATGCTTATCTAATGAATAATGTGATGAAGCGCTTCGAAAAAAATATTGGTAATACAGATTCTCTTACTTCGATCATTTCTGAAATTCAATTGGAGATTGATTTATATCTAGACGAAAATGACCAAAAAGAAATTGGTACAATTGCCTTTACTGGTGCATGGGTTGAAAGTATGCATATTGTTTTGATGGTTAACGAAAATTTAAAATCAGAGCTGTTGAATAAAAAAACAACTCAGCAATTGAGAATTTTAAAAAGCATTATTAACGCATTAAAAGCAAATGTGAAAAAAGATGCAGGTATAGAAAAAGTATTGACTTCAATTCAAAAATTGGAAAGCGTAGTAGACAACTTAAACACAATGAAACAATGTGCTGAAAGCTCAAAGGAGCCTCTTGTTTTAAATGATGATGAAGTTAAATTAGTCGCTAAAGAAATAGAGCTGTTGCGAAATCAGGTCATTAATGGCGAATTCTAAAATTCCTAGGCAATAACTATTTATAATTTGATAAATATTATGAATATAATAACTAAAAAATGCTTCATTCTTGCTTTAATATTCTTGGGTACATTTTACCATACTTCTACATTTGCACAATGTACTGCGCGAAGTATAATTAAAGATTGTAAATCAAAATTTACCGACCCCTATAAATACAGTGGTTGCTGGATGAAAGAGTTTGTTTTAGATCATAAATACAAGCGAATTGAAGGTCATTTTGTTGTTTTAGAAGGTTTAGAGTATCAAATTCTTTTTTGTGCTTCAGGTAGTGCTGAAAATGTAACCATAAACATTTATGATAAAAGTGCTGACGAAGGTAAAAAGCGCAAATTGTTTGATAGTTCAAAAAATCAGGGCGCAAATATGTGGAAATTTACTCCAAAGGTTTCGGGCGACCACTATGTTGAATATATAATACCACCAAGCCAAACGGGAAAGCCACAAACCGGATGTATTATGCTTATGCTTGGAACAATAATCGATTCAGGTGATGCATCTGCTGCAACAGAATAACCTTGAAAATAAAAAATCTTTGTTAATCAGCACCCATAATTGCTATATTTGTACCTCTTTACCAACTAAATAACAAAAAAACACCTCTTTGTATGGGTGTTTACTAAAAATATGATAAATATTACTCTACCCGATGGTTCTGTTCGTCAATACGAATCTGGAACTACTGCATTACAAATTGCTTTATCTATTTCTGAAGGCTTAGCTCGCAATGTGTTAGCTGCAAAAGTAAATGGCGAAGTTTGGGATGCAACACGCCCAATTAATTCAGATGCTAACCTTGTATTGCTAACAATCAACGATGAAGAAGGAAAGTCTACATTGTGGCACTCTTCTGCCCATTTGATGGCAGAAGCGATAGAGGCGATATATCCCGGTACTAAATTCGGAATCGGACCTGCTATAGATAGTGGCTTTTATTACGATATTGATCTTGGCGGAAAAACAATTTCTACTGAAGATTTTAAGAAAATAGAAGATAAAATATTGGAATTGGCCCGTCAGTCTAATCCATACGTTCGTAAAGAAGTTTCAAAAGCTGATGCTGTAAGTTATTTCAAGGAAAAAGGAGATGAGTATAAATTAGAGTTGCTCGAAAATTTAGAAGATGGAAACATTACTTTTTACGAACAGGGTAATTTTACTGATTTGTGCCGTGGACCACACATTCCCAATACTGGTTTCATTAAGGCTGTAAAGCTGATGAATGTTGCCGGTGCGTATTGGAGAGGCGATGAAAAAAATAAAATGCTTACTCGCCTTTATGCTGTTACTTTTACAAAACAAAAAGATTTAACCGATTATTTAAACTTATTAGAAGAAGCAAAAAAGCGCGATCACCGAAAATTGGGTAAAGAATTAGAATTGTTTGCTTTTTCTGAAAATGTAGGTATGGGTTTGCCATTGTGGTTGCCTAAAGGAGCTGCTTTGCGTGAACGCTTAGTTCAGTTTTTAACAAAAGCACAATTAAAAAGTGGTTACTTGCAAGTGGCAACACCGCATATTGGTAATAAAAAATTATACATCACTTCAGGCCATTACGAAAAGTATGGTGCCGATTCCTTTCAGCCTATTCGCACACCACATGAAGGTGAAGAATTTTTCTTGAAACCAATGAACTGCCCACACCATTGCGAAATTTATAAGGCTTCTCCAAAATCATATAAAGATTTACCTGTTCGCTATGCCGAATTTGGCACAGTTTATCGTTATGAACAAGCTGGTGAATTGCATGGTTTAACTCGGGTACGTGGCTTTACACAAGATGATGCCCATTTGTTTTGTCGCCCCGACCAAGTAAAAGAAGAGTTTTGTAAGGTAATTGACTTGGTGTTATATGTATTTAAAGCTTTAAACTTCAACGATTACATTGCTCAAATTTCGCTTCGCGACCCTGAAAATAAAACTAAATACATTGGTAGTGACGAAAATTGGCATTTGGCAGAACAAGCTATTATTGAATCGGCAACAGAAAAAGGGCTAAAAACCATTGTAGAGCTTGGTGAAGCTGCTTTTTATGGCCCTAAACTTGATTTTATGGTAAAAGATGCCATAGGCAGAAAATGGCAATTAGGCACCATTCAGGTGGATTATAATCTTCCTGAGCGTTTTGAATTAGAATATACAGGTAGCGATAACCAAAAACACCGCCCAGTAATGATTCATCGTGCCCCTTTCGGCTCTTTAGAACGCTTTATCGCTGTTTTAATTGAACATTGTGCCGGAAAATTCCCTTTATGGCTTAGTCCTGAGCAAGTTACGGTGCTTCCAATAAGTGAGAAGTACAATAATTACGCAAAAAAAGTTTTAGATTTGCTAAAAAATTACGATATTCGCGGGCTCGTTGATGAACGAAACGAGAAAATTGGCAAAAAAATACGTGATACTGAATTACAAAAAGTACCGTATATGCTTATTGTGGGTGAAAAAGAAGAAGCCGAAAATAAGGTTGCCGTTCGTAAACAAGGTGAAGGAGATATTGGGGTGTTTGACATAGAACAATTTGCGAATTTGATTAATAGTGAAATTGAGAATTTAAAGAATTAGTAAATTAGAGAAATGGAGATTTAATAATTAGAAAGAAAAGCTCTAATTCTCCAAATCACTAAATCAACAATTAAAATAAGTATTAACAAAATTTAGGAGGAACAAAACAATAGCAGCTCCATTTAATCCAAATGCTGGCAAATTTAATAAGCCAGCACCAGCAGGTAATAAATTTGCAAGCAATCGTCCTGCAGGAACCGATTCAACAACTCCTCGTCCTGATAACCGTTTTGGTAAAGGCGGGATGAGAAAAAAAGAAGAATTACATGCCATTAACGAGCGTATTAGAGCTCGTGAAGTGCGTGTAGTTGGTGAAGGTATTGAAACAGGTGTGTATCCTATCGATAAAGCAATTGAAATTGCCAAAGAAATGGGACTTGATTTGGTTGAAATCTCTCCAAATGCAGAACCTCCTGTTTGTAAGGTTGTTGATTATAAAAAGTTTTTATACGATCAAAAAAAGAAACAAAAAGAGCTAAAAGCAAAAGCGGCAAAAACTGTTGTTAAAGAAATTCGTTTTGGTCCTCAAACTGATGACCATGATTTTAATTTCAAAAAAAATCATGCCATTAAGTTTTTGCAAGAAGGTTCAAAAGTGAAAGCTTTTGTGTTTTTTAAAGGTCGTTCTATTTTGTTTAAAGAGCAAGGCGAAATCTTGTTGCTTCGCTTCGCAAACGAACTTGAGGAGTACGGTAAAGCAGAGCAATTACCTTTATTAGAAGGTAAAAAAATGATTATGGTAATGGCACCCAAGAAAAAATAAAAATACGTTTTACGTTAAAAAATTAGTAAGTAATAGTAGCAATAACCGATTTTTGAATCGTAACAAATTCAAAAATTAAAAATTAACAGAGAAGATGCCTAAAATGAAAACAAATTCCAGTGCGAAAAAAAGATTTTCGTTAACCGGAACAGGAAAAGTGAAGAGAAAACACGCTTTCAAAAGCCATATCCTCACTAAAAAAACAACCAAAGCTAAACGTGCTTTAACTCATGCTGCATTAGTTGATAAAACTGATTTGCCTAGAGTAAAAGCAATGCTTACCATTGGGAAGTAAAAATTAGAGATTTAGAGAAGTAGAGCGTTGGCAAATTAAAATTACTAGATTTAAAAATTGTTAACTCTCCAATTCAACAAATCACTAATTTAATAATTACATTAAACACAGTTCACAAAATAATAACCCGGTATTCAGTATTAAGCCTCTTTAAACTGTAAGAGCGCTGAATGCCAAAAACTTAAAAACTATGCCTAGATCGGTTAACTCGGTGGCTTCAAGAGCCAGAAGAAAAAAAGTCCTAAAACAAACTAAAGGTTATTGGGGCGCTAGAAAAAATGTTCTTACTATTGCTAAAAACGTTTTAGAAAAAGGTTTAACTTACGCTTACCGCGATAGAAAACAGAAAAAACGTAATTTCCGTGCTATTTGGATTCAACGTATCAATGCAGGTGTTCGTCCTTACGGAATGTCTTACTCTCAGTTTATGGGGAAAGTACACGCTAAAAACGTTAACTTAAACCGTAAAGTTTTGGCTGATTTAGCAATGAATCATCCAGAAGCTTTTAAAGCAGTTGTAGAGTCTGTAAAATAGAAAACAAACATAATTACTTACTAAACAAAAGAGGGGTTTCAATTCTGAAACCCCTCTTTTGTTTTTATACCTTATAAAATTGATTGCACAGTACACTTCTTATGCCATATGCTTCAGGTTTAGCCCGTAAAGAACAATAAATACTACCGCAAATAAAACACCAAAAACAGCCATCATGCCACCAAGCATACCTAGGCCCATTACTAATGGAATAATTGGTTGTACTAGTTCAAAAACGGTATACACATAAAAACCGGCCTTCTTTTGTTTCCACATTAATAAAGCACCAATAAGTATTGGAATATTTATCAAGGCTTGAATTAATGATACTAGTGCCATTTTTTCGAAATCCATTCCAAAAGCTTCTGCCAAAGCCCCTATCCCTTGAGCTAATTGTTCGCTTTCTGCACTCCCACCACCTCCTAAGCTGTTAAATAAATTACTACCATTGCTAGCCATTGCTGAATAGCTGAAGTAGTTTACTATGCTCATAACTAGGTTTAAGCCTGCACCCACAAAAGTTAATATACACAGTACCGTTAAAAATGTTGGTCGCTTAACCTCTAGAGTAATTGTTTCGTTTGTTTGTTCCATTGATTTGTTGTTTTAATGGTTTGTTGTGATTTATGTTTACCCAAATGAACATAAAAAAAGCATGCTAGTCAAAATTAATTTTAATCAATTTATTAACACTGCTTTGTTTTTATTTAACCGTAGTTGTTTTTTGTAGCCAATTCAAAATTACTACATTTGAGTATAATAAAATAGCGTATGATTTATTTACAATCATCCATGTTATTCAATTTTGTGCTAAAAAAATAATTATAATTTATGTTATTATCATTGTTTAATAATTTCGATTATTACAATTGGATTATTCTACCAATACTCATATTTGTATCTCGCTTGGGCGATGTTAGTTTAGGCACACTACGTCATGTTTTTATATCCAAAGGTTATAAAAAAATAGTTCCTGTGATTGGTTTTTTTGAGGTACTTATTTGGATTGTAGTAATAGGTCAAATTATGAAAAATTTAAATAATGTTGCCTGTTACTTGGCCTGGGCTGGTGGTTTTTCTGCGGGTACCTATGTTGGGCTGATGATTGAGGAGCGCTTGGCATTAGGGTTGCAGGTTATACGTGTAATTACAAATCAAAATTGTGATAAGCTGCTGGAAAACTTACGACTCGAAAATCACGGTGTTACTGTTGTTGATGCTCAAGGTGCAATTGGGCCTGTAAAAATGATTTTTACAATTGTAAAAAGAAAAAATACAGTAAGAGTTATTGAACTTATTCGTCAACATAATCCAAGTGCTTTTTATTCAATTGAAGATATTAAGGAAATAAATCAAGGTATTTTCACGGGCAAATCGTCTGGCGGTATGGCTAGTTTAAGAAGAATGTTTCCTTTGCGAAAATAATTTTTCATAGTATCTAAACCTTTTTCTTTTTATTGCGTATCAAACTAAAAAACAATAAAAGCCACCAACAATATGAAAGTTCTAAAATATGCTAATTACATTATGGTAGCAGCTACCGTAGGTATTTTTTTTAATGCGTGTAAAAAAGATAAAGATGAAGACCCCTTAGATACAGATACTGTTACTGCTGCTGATAATGCTTTGGCTGAAGGATATTTTAATGATGCAAACAGCATATCTG
>JBASCV010000285.1:0-12287 GCA_049651825.1 Bacteroidia bacterium | reverse complement strand
ACTCCCACCTGTTTAACGCAAGTAAATCCAATAGTTCATTTGTTGGGTTTACCTTTATTTTTTTAGATGGCAATAGTACCGATATATTTTCCTCACTATCTACAACCTTAAATTTAACAGTACAATTGCGAGGTTGAGCTGCATCGTTAGATGCTAATATTTGATTGAACTTCGTGATAAAATCGTCAGATACTTCGTTTAAAGGAATGTTAACTGTAATACTACGTGCCAATTTGTCGCGTAATTCGGACAAAAGCTGAATATTACTCACCTTAAACTCAAAATTGCCTGAATTGCGGAAGCGTTCAGCTATTTTACCTCTCACATACAAAAACAAACCCTGTACCATGTAAGGTTTAAATTTTACATAATCTTCGCCAAAAAAGGCCAAATCGGTTGATTCGCGATAATCTTCAATCACTATTTTCCCCCATGGGTTACCTGTTTTTGTTACCCCATGATGCACAGCGGTAACAATGCCTCCAAACACCAAATCTTTGTTTTTATTTTCTTCAATTTTTTTAATATCGCTTACCGTATGGAAACAAAAATTATCAATTTCTAACTTATACGTATCAAGCGGATGTCCGGAAATAAAGAAACCTACTACTTCTTTTTCGTTTTTGAGTTGCTCAAGATTGCTCCAAGCCTCACAAACAGGAATTTTTGGTTCGGGCATATCTACTTCCATTGATTCGCCAAATAACGACACTTGTGAAGAGTTTACACCCTCTTGATGTGAGTTGCCATAGCGAATTGTTTTTTCTAAAAATGAACCAGGTTCATTATTAGCCGTAAAAAAATAAGTAGCACGATGAATGTTAAAAGAGTCGAATCCACCAGCGTAAGCAAGGCTTTCGAATGTTTTTTTGTTAGCAGCTCTTAAATTAATTCTCCGAACAAAATCAAAAATACTTTTGTAAGCACCATTGGCTGTACGTTCTTCAACAATTGAATGCACAGCAGCCTCCCCTACTCCTTTAACAGCGCCCATTCCAAAGCGTATTTGTCCGGCTTTATTTACAGAAAACTGATAACTACTTTCATTTACATCTGGACCCAAAACAGGTACTCCCATGCGCTTACACTCATCCATAAAAAAAGTAATTTTATCAATATTACCCAAGTTGTGAGTTAACACCGAAGCCATGTATTCGGCTGGATAGTGGGCTTTTAGATAAGCGGTTTGGTAAGCAACAAAGGCATAGCAAGTAGAGTGCGATTTATTGAATGCATATTGAGCAAATTTTTCCCAATCGGTCCATATTTTTTCAAGCTTATCTGCTGCTAAACCTTTAGCAGTGGCACCATCCATAAACTTGCTTTTCATTTTATCAAGCGTTGCCTTATCTTTTTTACCCATTGCTTTACGCAACACATCGGCATCGCCTTTAGAAAAGCCTGCCAACTTTTGCGAAAGCAACATCACCTGCTCCTGATAAACGGTAATTCCGTAGGTATCTGCCAAGTACTCTTCCATTTCGGGCAAGTCGTATACAATGGCTTCTCTACCGTGCTTACGCGCAATAAAGTTGGGAATATATTCAATTGGGCCCGGACGATACAGGGCATTCATGGCGATTAAATCGGCAAACTTGTCGGGTTTAAGATTAATCAAATGTTTTTGCATACCAGCACTTTCAAATTGGAAAGTACCATTGGTATCGCCACGTTGATAGAGTTCAAATGTTTTAGCATCATCGAGCGGAACATCATCAATCACAATATCAACGGCATGATTTTGTTTAATTAATTTTAATGCATCACGTATAATACTCAATGTTTTCAGACCCAAGAAATCCATTTTAATTACCCCTGCATCTTCAATTACTTTACCGTCATACTGTGTAATCAACAATTCGGTTTCTTTAGATGTAGCAACAGGAACTATTTCCGAAATATCTTTGGGAGCAATGATAATACCCGCAGCATGAATACCAGTACCTCTTACAGAGCCCTCAAGCACCAAAGCCTCTTTGAGAACAGTTGCTTGCAAATCATTACCAGCTAATATGGCGCGAAGTTTTTTTACATCTTCAAGATCTTCTTTTGTAAGTCCTTCTTTTTCCTCCAAACTGCCTGCACCTTGCATTGGAGCAGTCATTACACGCTTGAGCACAATACCAGGTTTTTCGGGCACAAGCTTTGCAAGCATATTAGAATCTTGCAATGGAAGGTCCATTACACGTGCAACGTCTTTAATACTCATTTTAGCGGCCATTGTACCGTAGGTAACAATTTGCGCTACTTGATTTTTGCCATATTTATCTACAACATAATCAATCACTTTTTGGCGTCCTTCGTCATCAAAGTCGGTATCAATATCGGGCATTGACTTACGATCGGGATTTAAGAAACGCTCAAATAGTAAATTGTACTTTATAGGATCGATATTAGTAATGCCTATACAATAAGCAACAGCCGACCCAGCAGCTGAACCACGGCCTGGCCCAATAAACACACCAATATCACGACCAGCTTTAATAAAATCAGAAACGATAAGGAAGTAGCCCGCAAAACCCATTATTTTAATGGTATTGAGCTCAAAATTTAAGCGTTCTTCTATTTCGGGAGTAAGTTCTTTATAACGCTCCTTGGCGCCAGTGTAGGTTAAATGATGCAAATAATCATCCTGATTTACAAAGCCTGTAGGTATTTGAAAGTTGGGCAACATAATATCTTGCTTCAACTTTAAAGGAGTTATTTTATCAACGATATCATTTGTATTATCAATGGCTTGAGGCAAGTCACTAAAAAGTTGACTCATCTCAGCAGTAGTTTTAAAATAAAACTGATCGTTATAAAACGCAAAACGCTTTCCTTTGGTGGATGAAGAATCATCATCACCAAAGTCTTTCATTATTGGTGTACTCTGCTTTTCGCCAGTATTTATACACAACAAAATATCATGTGCATTTGAATCAGCCTGATCTACGTAATGCGAATCGTTAGATGCAATAATTTTTACATTGTACTTTTTTGCGAATTTCAACAACACCTCATTTACCTTGTTTTGGTCAGGAATATCGTGGCGTTGAAGCTCTACATAATAATCTTCTCCAAAAATATCCAACCACCATTTAAACTCTTTTTCGCCTTCTTCTTCACCTTTCTTTAAAATTGTTTTAGGCACAGATGCCCCCAAACAACAGGTGGTTGCAATCAAGCCTTTATGATATTGCAACACCAATTCTTTATCAATACGTGGGTACTTACCATACAACCCTTCAGTATATCCTAATGAACAAAGCTTCAATAAGTTTTTATACCCTTCTGCATCTTTAGCTAAAAATAATTGGTGATAACGAATATCCTTATCTTCCTTAGTAAACTGGCGTTTATGACGATTTTCAACCAAATAAAATTCACAACCAACAATGGGCTTAATTTTGTTTGGATTATCAGGCGTGTTATGCTTTGCAGCCTCTGCAACAAACTTAAAAACACCAAACATATTACCATGATCGGTAATTGCAAGCGCACGCATATTATCGTTTACAGCCTTTTTGTACAATGCTGAAATATCAGCAGCACCATCTAACAACGAGTACTGTGTGTGAACGTGTAAGTGTGAAAAATTCATCTATCTAAGAATTACGAATTTATACGAATAACGAACTAAAAAATTGCCAACTGCTCTGTGCTTATTGCCAATTGTTTAATTACGTAAATTTACTGAATAATGCTTGTTAATTGGTTTACTGTTGAAAAGATGTGAAAAAGAAAATTATATATAACATAGTGCTTCTTTTTTACAAAAATTTCAAAATAATTACTAATTTGCAGGGGCGATTTTCACAAAACATTCTGATTGTGAGTTTTTTAAACATTGATACTGACAAATTAGTTCAGCAGCTTACTTATAATGCCAAAGACCCACTGTTGTTCAACAGTGGATTTTTTCTATTCTTTTTTTGTGCATTTCTACTGGGTTATCAATTTTTATATAAAAAAAAATTAGGTCGGGTTATTTACTTTACCATTTTTTCGCTCTATTTTTTTTATAAAGCCTGCGGATTTTATTTTTTGTTTATTCTACTATCAGCAGTAATAGACTTTAATTTGGCGAATTGGATATACGCAGCCAAAACAAAAAAACAAAAAAACGGATTGCTCATATTTAGCATAGTTATTAATTTGGGGCTGCTGTTTTATTTTAAATACACCAACTTTTTTATTGAAATAATCAACGATTTTAAGCTGGGCAACATTCAACCATTGAACTTGATTTTACCCATTGGGATATCGTTCTATACATTTGAAAATTTAAGTTATACGATAGATGTATACCGCAATAAATTCAAGCCTGTTCAAAGTTTTTTAGACTATTGCTTTTTCCTTTCCTTTTTCCCAAAATTGGTGATGGGCCCCATTGTAAGAGCCTCTGATTTTATTCCTCAAATACGTAAAGATATTTCAATCACTAGCGAAGATGTTTCAAAGGGGATGTACCTTATTATTGGTGGGCTATTCAAAAAAGTTGTGATTTCGGACTATATCTATGTAAATTTTGTTCAGTACATTTTTGACGACCCAGCCCGCCATTCAGGAATAGAGTGTTTATTGGGGGTGTATGGCTACGCAATGGTTATTTATTGTGACTTTTCGGGCTATTCGGATATGGCTATCGGCATGGCACGCTGGATGGGATTTACATTGAATGAAAATTTTGATTCGCCTTACCAATCGAGCAGCATTACCGAATTTTGGCGTAGGTGGCATATTTCACTTTCGTCATGGTTAAAAGATTATCTATACATTTCATTGGGAGGTAATAGAGCCGGCAAATTTCGCCAATACATTAACTTGATGATTACCATGCTATTAGGAGGCTTATGGCACGGTGCATCATTCAATTTTATTGTATGGGGGGGGATGCATGGACTTGCATTAGCTTTAGACAAATTACGGTTAGTTGCAGTTTCAAAATTTAGTTCGTTTCATGAAGAAACGATAGGTAGAATTGTTGGTTCTAAAGCTATACGTGTTTTAGGCATAATAATTACCTTTCATTTTGTATGCTTTTGCTGGATTTTTTTCAAAGCAGCAACTTTTGAAGATGCAGGAATAATAATCAGTCAAATATTCAACAACCTAAATTTAGAAGCATTGAGCCCTCTACTATCGGCTTACGGAACCGTATTTAGTGTAATGCTCATAGGTTATATTTTTCACTTTATTCCCAAATCGTACGAATACGTTTCGGTAAATGTGCTTTCAAAAGTAACATTAACGGGGCGTATTGCAATTCTTTTGATTTTTATCTGGCTAATTATTCAAGTAAAACAAGCCGACCAAGTGATGCCCATTTATTTACAGTTTTGATTCACAAAAAGGAACAAACCAAATAATTCCTAAAGCCGAAAATGCAAATAATGGCTTTCACTACACCGCTACTGACGAGAAAATAAAAGAACATCAACAACGTAGTACATTAGAGATTTTTGAATGGCTTGAAAAAACTAACAAATTTATTTACGAAATACAAACTCCAGAAGAAAGAGAAAGAATGAGAACAATGAAAAACAGTAAAAAATAACCTTAATTACGCTAAAAACAAGCCTATAATTCCCTCCATTTCTTTTCATTAACTCACTTTTTTTGCCTATATTTGTTAGGTGTGTGTTCACATATATAAAGCAGAAGAAGTAAATGAGCATTAAAATTAACAACATATTATTTTACAAAAGCATCAAATTAATAATAACAATAGTCTTATTTATTGTTATATCAAATACATTTGCACAAGTATCAATCACTGCACCAAGCTTAACATTAACTGCCTGCAATACGTTTCCTACTTCACCTAGTACACTAGGAGATATTATTATCGCAGAAAGCTTACCTAATGATATAAAAAGTTCGGGGGATTTAATACTATCAACTACTTCAAATTTTCAATTTACAAGCGCTGGAAATATAGCAATTTTGGGTACAGAATTAAACGGTGCGTCTATAAGTCATACAGGCAACACAACAATTACACTCTCATTTAATGTTTCAGACACTTTACAATTAGATACTATTGTTATTAGTGGAGTTCAAGTGAGAGGAATAATAAGTGCCTCAACAGCAAGTAACATTATAAACGTTGGAGGTAGCGCTATTGTTACAGGCGAAACATTCGGTTCTGTTCATGGAACACTTGAATCAACAGATGCACCAACATTAACTAGCAATCTTACACTATTAGCCATGTGTAGTGGAGAAACTGTTAATTACGAACCAACAAGTAATGTATCAAACACTACATTTAATTGGACTAGAAATGGTTATACTGGGCTCAGCAACCCAAGCAACAATGGAACAAACAATCCTAACGAAACCTTAGTTGACACCTCGGGCATTCCTGTTAACGTTACTTACCAATATATGCTTACAGCAAATGGATGCACAAACCCATCAACATTTAGCGTAACCGTTACAGTAAATCCGATACCAACACTATCAAATTATATAGCAACTGATACAATATGTAGTGGCACAGCTTTTTCATACACCCCAACAAGCAACACTCCTAATACCACATTTAACTGGACTAGAGCTTCCGTTATTGGCATTAGCGACACAGCAAATAGTGGAACCGATAATCCAAATGAAATCCTTACTGATACAACTGCGTTACCTGTAAATGCTACTTATGTATATTCACTGAGTGCAAATGGTTGCAGTAGTTCATCCCCATATAACGTAGTGGTTACAGTAAATCCGACACCATTATTAAATACAATTGTTAATGATACCTTATGTAATGAAAGTACCATTTACATTCCTTTTACAAGCAACACAGCAACAAACTATATATGGTTTGCTGCCGACAACAATAACACAACAGGAGAAAGCACAACAAACCAAACAACAGATACTATTTTAAATAGTATAACAAACAATACAAATGCAATTGAACGAATCAACTACACTATAATTCCTACTGCAACAATTGGAGGATGTATTGGCGACACCACATTATTTTTTGTAGATATTGTACCTACAGTAAGTGTAAATTTCATTCCAGACCACACATCCTGCTATAAAAATGAATTATCTGTAGCGCTTATAAGTAACTTCCCTTCAACATTTAGTTGGTGGGCAGCCAACAACAATTCTGTTGATGGAGAAACCACCAATCAAGTTGTTTCTGACACAGTAAACGATGTACTTATCAATAACGACACCTTGATGCAAGTAGTAGCCTATTCAGTAATACCTGCTTCATTAACTAATGGTTGTATAGGTGATACGCTTACTTTTATCGCAATTTTAAATGGCAACACAAGATTAACAAGTAGCGACAGCATTTCTATTTGTAGTGGCTCGCAACTAAACGCTCATTTAACCAGTGATGCGCAGGCAAATTTTGGATGGGCAGCTACAGAAAACTTATTTGTATTAGGCGAAAATATTGGTGGACAAACAAATGACACAATTACTGATATTTTAACAAATTTAACTGATACAATTCAAGTGGTTAATTATACTGTTACTCCATATGGTTTAAATTCAGGATGTTACGGAACACCTAAAAACATTAAGATCTATGTGCAACCAAATTTAAATTTAATAACAAACCATATTCTTTCTGTTTGCTCTGGCACAACTAGTAATTTGGGGGCAAATTCAATAAACAATTGTGTTTATTCTTGGAGCCCTGGTACAAATCTTAACGATACAACAATATCTAATCCATTACTTTCAGCTATAAACAATGGCAATACCCCTATTAACAGAACCTACTATTTATTAGTAACTGATAGTATTAGCTCTTGTCAAAATACAGATAGTGTTACTGTAACTATTAACCCACAACCAATATTAAACATAAATAATCCTGCACCAGTTTGTTTACCAAACACAATTAACCTAACCGACTCACTAATAACAGCAGGTAGTTCAAGTGGCACACTTAGTTATTGGACAAACGATGTTGCAACAGATACGCTTTATTCACCACACATAATAAGCACTAACGATACCAATTTTATTAAAATAATAGCAATTGGTGGCTGCTATGCCATTGACAGTGTTTTTACAATTGTTAACCCACAGGTTATAGCAAATGCTGGGCAAGATGTTGTTATTTGCTCAGGAACAATTGATAGCATTGGGAGTGAATCGGTGAATGGAATAACATATTTATGGTCTCCTGGCATTGGCTTATCAGACTCAACAAACTCACAACCATCTATTTTATTAACAAACAACTCATCCAATCCTGACACTACGAATTTTACTTTAATGGCTATAAATATGAGTACTGGTTGCCAGTCAACTGACACCGTTTCTGTAATCATTAACCCTCAACCTAGTTTACAAATAAATCAACCACCCATTTCTTGTGCATCATCACCCATAGATATTACAGATAGTTTAATAACAGCTGGAAGCACAACAAATGTATTATACAGTTACTGGACGGACATTGATGCAACTGATACGTTACTGACACCAAATGCAATTGAAACAACAGATACAAACTATGTAAAAATAAGAGCAATGGGTGGTTGTTTTGATATAAAACCAATTTACACAAGCATAAACCCTACTACATTGGTAAATTTTACAGGATTAAATTATAATAACTGCTATAACGCTGCACCACAAATACTAACAGGATATCCAGCTGGTGGAACATTCAGTGGAAACGGAATTGTTGGCGATACATTTACAGCAGCTATTGCTGGACCTGGAAGTCAACCTGTAACATATACTTATATTGACAGTAATGGATGTATTAACTCTACAAGCCAATTCATACAAATACTAGAGCCAACAAACCTAACAGCGGAAATATGTATGGTTACTGTAAATCCGCAATCAAACCATAACATTATTTACTGGAATAAAAGTCACTACACCAACAATGTCGATTCATTTATTGTATATAGAGAAACATTACCGGATAGCTTTCAACGTATTGCTAGCATTCCTTATGTTTCACCAGGGCAATATACCGATACTGCATCATCAATATATTTTCCAAACACGGGAAATCCAAATGTTTCTGCCAATAGATACAAACTACAAATCAGAGACACCTGTGGTGTATACACTCCACTAAGCAAACTTCACCAAACACTATATTTAACTAATAATGAAGGTACATTTAGCTGGACGCCATATATGATTGACACCTCTTCAAATCCAATATCAGAGCTTAGCTCATACGTTTTATTAAGAGATGGAAACAATACGGGTAACTGGGATGTAATAGCAAGCACGCCTGCATCGCAATTAACGGTTGCAGATCCCAACTATACCTCCTACCCCAATGGACGCTGGAAGCTAGAAACATTATGGAGTATAAGTTGCAACCCATCAAACCCAATAAACAAAAGCACATCAAACATTATAGTTGAAACGTCAACAATAGGGATAAAAGCAATTGCAACCGAAAATCAAAGTCTTAATATTTACCCAAATCCTTATTCAAATACAACAACAATAAGCTACACCCTAACTAAAGAATCTGAAATAACATTAGAAGTATATGATGCCATTGGGCAAAAAGTAATCACACTTATAAATGCAATACAACAGAAAGGAAATTACGCATATCCATTTAACGTAAAAGATCATGGATATAATTCAGGGGGTTATACCATTAGAATGAATGTTAACGGACTAAATAGCATAAAACGAATTATACAAACAAATTAAGTGTAACGCTATTTCACGTTTGTTTTCCTTACCTTTTTCAGCGACAAAGTATTCATTGAATTTGATGTTAAACCTTCAATATTATTTTGTACCAAACGAACAACTTGATCGTAATACAGCGGAACTATGGGCGCATCATCTACCAATAGCTGATCCATTTTCTGATAATATCCATAGCGCACCTCATCATTCAATTCCTGCTGAGCCATTTCATATAATTTATCAAAAGTTGAATTTTTATAATGTGTATAATTAAAGCCTTTAGGACTAAAGTTTTTACTATAAAAAAGAGATAAAAAATTTTCGGCATCGGGATAATCAGCTATCCAAGATTTACGAAAAAAATTAACTTTCCCATTTGCAATTGCTTCAGACAATACTGAAGCTTTTTGAACATCTATTTTTATTTTTATTCCAAATTCCGATAACTGTGATTGTATATATTCTGCCAACTCCAAATATTGCTCACTTGTGGCTAAAGAAATTTCAGGCAAACCTTTACCATCCGGAAACCCTGCAACATTTAAGTATTCTCTTACTTTATCCGGATTATAACTATAACCTTTCACAAGCAGCTCGTTATACGAAGGTAAACCCGATGGCACAAAACCCGAATTTGCAGCAACGCCTAAATTTCTACGCAAATACTTAACCATTTTGTTCCTATCAAAACCATAATTAATAGCTTTTCTTAAAGCTTTTAGCCTCAAAGGCGATTTTTGGGTTATATCCAAATTTTCATCTATCAAAAAACCAAGATAATCTGTTTTCAAATAGTATTGTGTTTGCATTTTAAACTGCTTGGAATACTCATCGCTTAATTTACCTTCTGTAGTCAACACCTCATCGGTATTTATTGCATCTATACCCGAAACCATGTCCAATTCTCCTTGTAAAAAATGCATGAACGATGTTTCTCTGTCTTTTATAAAAGAAATTGAAACGGCATCTAAATAAGGCAACCGTTGACTTTTTTCGTACTCAAAATACGTTTCATTTTTAACCAACACCATCTTAGAGCCTTCTTCCCATAACTTCAAACGAAAAGGACCTGTACCCACAGGATTACTCCTAAAATCTTCACCATAACGCGCTATTGCTTCTTGTGGAACTACTGAAAAATATTTCATAGTCAAAATCCCTAAAAACGGAGTAAAGGGCCTTGAAAGACGAATAATAAAAGTAGAATCATCAACAGCTTCAAAACCTTTATTTTCAGCAGTATCAACATAACTCAACAATGACGTAGCACTAGAAACCCTTGCATCTAACAATCGATTAAATGTGTACACAAAATCATGCGCATTCACTCTTCTACCTTTCCCCTTATCAAAACATGCGTTATCATGAAAAAAAACCTCGTTGTTTAAAAAAAAGCGATACGTTTTACCACCATCCAATATTTTCCACGATTTTGCTATTGAAGGCTCTACTTTAAGCGAATCGCTCATTTGTACCAAACCATTATACAACTGATTTACAACCCAAATATTTTCAAAAGAACGTGCAGCAGCAGGATCTAATGAGCTTATACTAGCCATTTCGTTATATTTAAAAACGGTTCGTTTTTTATCCTTTTCATCATTAACAGAAGAACAAGCAATAAATAAAGTACTCAGTATAAAATAAATCAAAAAGCGTTTCATCTTTATATGGATTAATTATTCTGTAAAAAGACTCTTTACAACTATCAAGATTATTAAATCTAACAACACCAAAACACTGAAAACCAGCACATTTACAAACAAGGTTTTAAACAATACTTCAAAAAATACTATTTATTGATGTATTATTTCATCTAAAATAGTGAGTAGTTTTAATTTAACAGCACTTTCCAATTGATAATAAATAATTCATAGGAGTTGTTATATTTGTACTCATGCAAGAAACTATTTTAATTATCGATTTTGGCTCACAATACACGCAATTAATTGCACGTAGAGTAAGAGAGCTTAATGTATATTGTGAAATACATCCGTTCAATAAAATACCACAAATAACAAATGAAGTAAAGGGCGTAATTCTTTCTGGTAGCCCGTTTTCTGTTCGCGACCCTCAATCACCCAACCCTGATTTATCCGGTTTTAAAGGAAAACTACCTTTGTTAGGGGTTTGTTATGGTGCACAATTAATGGCTCAAAAATTTGGTGGTGAAGTTCAATCCTCTCAGCATCGTGAATACGGACGCGCCAACCTTTCATTTGTAAAAAAAGACAATGAATTATTTAAGGGCGTAAGCGATAACTCACAAGTTTGGATGAGCCATGCCGACACAATAACCAGAATACCAGACAATTACGAAATAATTTCAAGCACCAAAGATGTTCAATTTGCTGGGTATCAGGTAAAAAACGAAAAAACATACGGTATTCAGTTTCATCCCGAAGTATATCATTCAACCGAAGGAGCAATACTACTAAAAAACTTTTGTGTAAACATTTGTGGATGTTCGCAAAACTGGACACCAAACTCATTTGTAGAAACTACTGTTGACAGCTTAAAACAAAAGCTCGGCAACGATAAAGTTGTATTAGGATTAAGCGGTGGTGTTGATTCAAGTGTTGCTGCGGTGCTGCTTCACAAAGCTATTGGTAAAAATCTATACTGTATTTTTGTCGACAATGGATTAC
>JBASCV010000284.1:0-5825 GCA_049651825.1 Bacteroidia bacterium | reverse complement strand
GTCACCTTTTTTTAGTGCTTTTGTTGTAGCGTTTACGAATGCATCTAATGCTCTTGTAGCATCAGCTTTAGTTAATTTTGACTCTGCTGCGATTGCGTCAACTAATTCTGCTTTGTTCATTTTTTTTTGTTTTTTTAGGGTTAAACAATTAATTTGTTAGAGCAAAACTAAAACAGAATGCATATAGATTGCAAGTTTCGGGGCAAAAAAAATGCATTTTTGTTGATAAATAAGCTTTTTGTTAATAAGTATGGCTCAAAACATCACTTAACAGTAGCTTTAAATTAAAAAAACAGCGAATAAGGTTGCTTTTTATGACTATTCAGTATTTAACAGAATATATTTAATAGAGAAAATAACATTTTTATTTTAATTACTTTTGTTGCTCAATAAATGGAACAATTCAGAGAAGCTTTACTCATTGCCATCACAACACCTATATATACTATTGTTATAGGTGCCGAAATTTTATTTAGTTACATTCATCATAAAAACTACTACACCTTAAAAGGTACACTTGCAAACATTTATTTATCTACACTAAATTTTGGTTTAGATATATTGTTACGCGGTATTTGTTTGCTAGTGCTGAATTATTTCTTTCAATTTCATTTTTTCGAATTCAACAACTCATATATCTATTGGGGAGTACTATTTATATTACAGGATTTTATGTACTACTGGCTACATCGTATTGATCATTACTGCCGTTTTTTTTGGGCAGTACACGTTACTCACCATTCGTCAGAAGAATTTAATTTAACCGTTGGTTTCCGTTCGTCAGTGTTTCAGCCCGTATATCGTTTCATCTATTTTATACCACTTTCTTTAATCGGTTTTAAGGGTATTGATATTATGTTTATGTATGCTGCCACCCAAATTTATGGAATTTTAATTCATACAAGAACAGTTGATAAATTGGGCTTTTTAGAGTTATTTATGTCTACTCCTTCCCATCATCGTGTTCATCATGCTTCTAACATTAGATACTTAGATAAAAACATGGGAATGGTACTTATTATTTGGGATAAACTATTTGGAACTTTTGAAGAAGAAAAAAAGGAAGATGCCGTAAGGTATGGTTTAACTGAAAATATAAAAACCCACCACCCCATAAAAATGATTTTTCATGAATGGATAAACATCTTCAACGATTTGAAGAAGAGCAAATCATTAAAAGATAAATTCATGTACGTATTTGGGTCTCCAGGTTGGAGCCACGATGGTAGTAAGAAAACATCTAATCAACTCAGAGAAGAATTAAAAGGTAAAAAATTATAGACTACATTACTTAGGCATTTTCTGAAAATCCATAAACAGTACATTCCAACGGTGTCCGTCTAAATCTGTAAATCCACAACCATATAACCAACCTTGAGATTCGCCAGGCTTAGCAAAAACAACACCTCCAGCACCTTCTGCCTTTTTTGCAATAGTATCTACCTCATCACGACTTTCGGCACCTATTGACAACAACACTTCTGTATTCTGTTTTGTATCTGTTATAGGGTTATTCGTAAAGTTTTTGAACAGTGTTTCTTCAAACAACATCACTACTACATTTTTATCGCCTATCAACAAACTAGCCGATTGTGAAGTATTTCCGTATTTAGTATTAAATTTAAAATCGAGCTGTTTAAAAAAAGCTACAGACTTTTCAATATTTTTAACAGGTAGATTTATCCAAATATCTTTTATCATAAAACTATATTAAAAAATTAATTGAATCAAATATAAAAATTTTGATTTTAGGCATCACGGCATTAATTGCGACATTTTCAGGGCTAATTACGCCAGTTTTTTTATTATCTCAAAAGTGAAATATTGCCTTTGCGATTTATTTTATTACCATTTCTATCAACGGCATCTATATTATAAACAAATACAGCCGAACCCAATTCATTATTTTTTGGTGCTAATAGCGCTAATGAACTTCCATCCCAACAAAACTGAGGATTATTTGATTCGTATACTTTTTCTCCCCAACGATTAAAAACCGTTATCAAAAAATCACTTACACAGGTATTCCAACCCTGTAAACAAAAATTATCATTATAGCCATCACCATTAGGCGAAAAAGCATTAGGAACTTGATACTCAGAGGGACAAGGAATTTCAACAGTTATCAAAACACAAGTGCTATCAATGCAGGCGTTTGAATCAGTTACGAGCACACAAAAAGATGTTGTTACATCAGGAAAAACAGTAATAACCTGGCAACTATCGCAGGCCAAATCATTGGGCTGTATCCACTCATAATTTTCACCACCGTTTGCAGATAATTCAACACTAGTACCTTTAAAAACGGTATAGTTTGTTGCTGTTAATGTTGCAATTGGATTTGATGCACTATTTATTAAAACAACATTTTCTGCTATACATCCATTATTATCAGTTACAGTAACGGTATAATTACCTGTAGCAAGATTTGATATGGATGCATCAGTACTTCCATTACTCCACACATACTGATAATTGCCAACACCACCAGAAACGTTAGCTATTGCCGTTCCGTTATTTTGGTTACAAGCTACAGCGGTTGTATTGATTTGAATTAAAATAGAATCGGGTTTAGAAATGTTAACTGTTGCAGTTGCAATACAATTATTTGCATCTGTAACAGTACATGTATAAGTTAAAGGACACAAGTTAGAAGCGGTTGCGGTATTTTGATTTGGAAACGTACTCCAAGAATAATTGTAACCACTACCTGATGTGCCACCAATTGCAATAGCTGTAGCTAAACCATTGCAACTATCACTACAACTAACAGCAGTATTACTACTAATTGCAGCAATTAAAGTATCAGGCTGAGTGATAAGTGTATCTGATACTATAATACAACCAAATAGGTCGGTAACTGTAACAGAGTAAGAGCCTTCGCAAAGATTGTTACAAGAACTAGCCGTACATCCCGTATTCCAATCGTATAAATAAGGCATTGTTCCACCCGTTATTATAACGTTGGTTTGACCATCGCACAAACCAAAACATGTAACATTACTAACATTTATTGATGCATTCATTACATCATCAACAAATATAGTAACACTATCAATATTTAAACATCCATTATTATCAGAAACAGAAACGGTATATGTTGTATTTAATAATGGTGTTGCTATTGGATTATAAATAGAAGATGAATTTAAGGTAGCACTTGGTGTCCAGCTATAACTAAAACCTACACCATTAGGAGAAACCTGCAGATTAGCTGATTCTCCATTACAAATTGAGTCATTTATGCCAGCATCGACAATGGGTAAAGGGTTTACACTTACCATTATCTGAGCTGTATCATTGCATCCATTGGTTGTTCCTACAACGGAATAAGTAGTAGGCGATGTAGGACTTACGTTGATACTACTATTAATTTCAGTTGTAGACCAAATATATGAATTGGCACCAGCTACAGTTAATAAAGCAGTATCGCCAATACAAATTGTAGGAGAATTTGTTATTAGTGTAGGTTTATTTTTTACAACCACTTGCACAGAATCCATACAACCAGTTGTTGTTTCTGTTGCAATATAGGTAGCAGTAGTCGAAGGATTCGATGAGAAAGAAGCTGTTGTATTACCAGTTGACCATAAATAATTATTTCCACCCGTCACACTTAATGTTGCACTTTCGCCTTCACAAATTGTTACATCGTTATTGCAAGTTATTGGACTTGCATAAAACTCAACAACTACCCTGCCATGACCAGATTTATAATATGCATTATTATTAGCTGTTCCAATCCCTGGATTTGTAACACTTACCCATGGCGTATAATCAAGATCAGTTATATTAGGTGGATCGTAATGAAAATGAGGGGAAGCATTCCAATTCCCATAATCAACAGAATTTAAAGAAACGGGATTTGAAACGGATGAATGAATATAATTGGTGCCACCTTCTCCTGCATACCACACACCATTTCCAGACAATCGCAATGAAACAATACCACCATAATACCCTCCTCCTCCACCTGCACCATATGAGCCTACTATTGGACTGTCGCCTTGCATTGTCGGCATCCCACCAGCAAACACCAAATCACCACCTTGACCTCCAGATGTACAGTCTGTTACTGGAGTCCCTTTTTCACCACCACCACCACCACCGGCTACCAATAATGCTCTTGAATGGTCTGTAGCTAAAATAGATGTGCTCCCGGAAAATAAACCAGAAAGACCACCTCCAAAACCACCAAATGCTAAAGGGCGATAAGACCCACCAAAACCATAAGAAAAATTATCTGAAGTACCATCAGTGGCACCTCCTTCACCTACCATTATAGTATAAACATTACCCTGCAAAACATTCAAAACACCCTCTACATAACCACCAGCTCCGGCACCACCATGGTAACCAGCATATTGAGAACCACCACCACCCGCTCCCCATACTTTAACTTTAATTTGAGTAATGCAAGGAGGTATTGTTAAAATTTGATCGGCACCAGTATAATCAAACACTTGTTTTGATACATAGGTTTGGGCAATTACGTAATTGTTTACACCCATAAAAAAAAGGTTGCAAAACAATACAAAAAAATATGCTTTATAACATTTGATATGTTTTTGCATGAACTAATGGTATTTAATAGCACCTAAAAATAAAAAATATATTATTTTGAACTTCGGTAAAAGATAAAATAAAAAGATTTAATATTCAAATACTATAAATTATAAGTATCTGTTTAAATTTTATTCAAATTATTTACAATTAATCCTTGGCTCATTTCTCGATGGTTCGACAAGCTCACCACAGGTTCCCTCGAAAAGACCCTTGCGCTAGGTTATTTCGAGCCTGTCGAGAAAGCGGGGAGCTTCATAACACTTTTTACAAACAAAATTTAAACAGTTTCTAAATGATACTACATTTTATTCTCCAAAAATCATAGTTACATTTCCTGAATATTTATGTTTCTTTTTATTATTATCTATAATTTCAATTTTGTAAATATAAACGCCTGATTTTTCAATCTCTTTGATATAATTTTTACCATCCCAACCTTTTGAAATATCATCGCTATAAAATAGCAAACCACCCCATCGATCAAATATACTCATCTCGAACGAATGAACGTTTTGAGCGACACATAAAAAAGTATCATTAACTCCATCTTCATTTGGAGTAAATGCATTAGGAATATAAAATAAATATTCAGGCTCTATTGTTATACAATGTTGAATTGAATCAACACATCCCCCCATTCCTGTTACTGAAAGATTAACACAATAATAACCTGTATCGGAATAAATATGTATAGGATTTTGAAGAACACTAAAACTATCCACTCCGGATGAAAAAGAATCACCAAAATTCCAATTCCAAGTGAGTGCATTATTTGAGTAATCAGTAAAATCTATTTGCGAATTAGGAATTAGATTAGAACTTGGAATTACAAAATCGGCTATAGGCAATGGGTAAACGGTAATAAATGACGAATCGATATAAGTATACATGCACCCCATAGCAGTAATAACAGTAAGCGAAACATCATATACACCTGGAGAATTAAAACAATGTTGAGGATCAGGTTGATCGGCACCAAAACTCCATAGTTGAGACAATACAGCATCATCAAATGCAATTGTTGTATTTGTAAAATTAACACACACGGGGGCGCACCCCATTGTACTATCTGCACTAAATGAAACTTGTAACGGAGTTAATACATGAATGGTAACACTATCTGTTATGGTTGGAGAACAACCATCATTAACCGTTACTGTATAAGTAACAGTATTTGTTGGCGACACAGTGATAGAAGAAGAAATTTGTGTAATGGCAGGAACCCACATATATGTATAAGGCCCACCCGTACCATCCTG
>JBASCV010000283.1:0-27199 GCA_049651825.1 Bacteroidia bacterium | reverse complement strand
CGCTTCGCCTCTGTTTCTAGAGCCATCAATTGCAACCAATTTTAAAGTTGTTTCTTCTTTATCTATTGCTTTAAATGTCCAGAAAAACTTAGTATAAGGTTTAAATATTGGCTTAATTTTAGGGTGATTTAAATAAGCCATTACTTTAGCGGTATCGCCAACAGCAACATAACCAACTGCTGGGCCATTTGTTAAAACTGATTGTCCGTTTCCATCCTGATTAACAGCAGGGCTTAAAAGTGCAAACAATGGGTTTTCTTTTCTTAAACGAGCAATGGTATCAGCTTTGGTTTCTCCACCGATTTTAGACGATGAATCAGTTTTAGCTAAATCTAACTGGCTTGAAAGCGAAGACGAAGAGTCTTTTGCAACAACAGCACTATCCTTTTTAGCACCTTCTTTTGTAGTTACAACATTCGTTGATGCTGTATCTTTAGCAACTGTATCAGAAGGGGTTAATACTTCTTTTAAGCGCTTGTTAGCAAGTTCTAACAATGGATAAACATCCTTATTATCGTGCGTTTCCCAGAACTCTAAATTAGCAGTACCTTGTAGTAATTTACGTACACGCTCTTTATCGGTAACACCAGGTAATTCAATCAAAATACGACCCGAACCAGCCAAACGCTGAATGTTTGGTTGCGTAACTCCAAATTTATCAATACGAGCACGTAATGTATTTTCGGCAGTTGCAACAGCATCTTCAACTCTCTCTTGTAAAAACTTCAACACATCAGCATCAGATGTATTAAAATCAATTTTACCTTTTAACTCAATGGTTTGGAAATTTAAAGCCAACTTAGCATTTGGGTTGCTTTTTTTGTATTCTTCACCAAAAATAACAACAAAACCTTTTTGTTCTTTTTTCTGTCTTTCAGCAGCTTTTGTTAATGCTTGTTCAAATGCAGGGTCGTTACTATTGTTAGATAAACCTCTGATGATATCGGCAACCGAAACTTCTAGCGTTACGTTCATACCGCCTTTTAAGTCCAGACCAAGGTTTAACTGACGTTTTTTTACATCTTCATATGTATAAGAAGTAATATAGATATCGTAAACTGGACGTTTCTTCAACGAATCCAAGTAATAATTTTTTTTCAGATTGTACTGATAATCAAGGTATGTTTTTTCAGCATTAGCATTCGCTTGCTTCTTAGCTGCATCAATCACTTCCTGACTAGAAACGTATTCCTGAGCAAATTGCTCTGCATCGGTTTCAATACCCGCAGCTACCCAAGTAAACATTAAATAATAAGCACATGCAAGTGCCAACAAAATTGCAAATAACCTGATAATACCTTTGTTTTGCATCGTAATTGTTTGGTTAAGCCTTAATTAGTCTTTACTCTGACGAGTATTTTTTGACGTTTTAGGTTTATTAATTAATAAATTAGTTATAAAAAGAGTACAAAAAACTTTGAGTTAGTGTTATAAAATAGATAAAAAGGCCATAAATCTCCATAAAACAAAGATTTTAAGCCATTTTCCACCACCACAAAAGTAAAGGTGCAAACTTTTTCGGGTGCAAATATAGAATAACAATTAATATTTCACAATTTAATAAACGCTATTCAGTTGCCAGCAAGTTAGAACTTTCAAAAACGGGTTATTTTACTTATATTTGTTCTCTACACTAAATTAACGCTTACATGATTAAAATCAAGCACTTAACTATTGTTTTACTCTTATTTTTTAATCTTAGCGTTAATTCTCAAATTGTTTTAGAGCGCTATGATAGTATTGGTGTTGAAATAAATGGTCAAAACTTAGCTCATCCATGGGCAGGAGGCTTAAATTTTGTTCAAACATCTTCTATTGACCTCAATCAAGATGGCACAAAAGACCTTTTTATATTTGACCGAAGCGGAAACAAAGTACGCACATATGTTCATAATGGTACCACCAACGCTATCGATTACAGACATGCACCTGAATATCAGAACATTTACCCTTTTTCTGAGCTTCATGATTGGGCTTTACTTGCTGATTATAATTGCGATGGCAAGGAAGATATATTCAGCTACTCGAGTGGTGGTTTTGCGGTATATAAAAATACATCAAACAACATTGATGGACTTCAATTTACGCTTGTTACTAGTTTACAATATTCGGTTTATAACCCACCTAATGGACCATTAATCAATTTATATGTAAGTTCGGTTGATATTCCTGCAATTAAAGATATTGACAACGATGGCGACTTAGACATTGTAACATTCGCTCTTACAGGCACTTACCTTGAATACCATCAAAATCAAAGTATGGAGCTTTACGGTACCTGCGATAGTTTAAAATTTGAGATGAAAAACCGCTGCTGGGGCTATGCATCAGAAAACTCTTTGAGCAACAGTTTTACACTTTTTGATACTTGCTTTGGTAATGTTCCGAATCCAGGCATCATCAGCATTAATAATGATGAGCGTACAGCCGAACGCCACTCAGGTTCATGCGTATTGTGCATTGATTTGGATGGTGACAACGACAAAGAACTTATTACAGGCGACATTTCTTATAACAACTTAACGATGCTTACCAATGGAGGTTCGGATACAGCCGCAAGTATGGTAGCTGTTGATGACGCTTTTCCAGGCAACAACTTAGGAACTCCACCAGTAGATTTAGCGCTTTTCCCTTGTGGTTATTATGTAGATGTTAATAATGATCAAAAAAGAGACCTTTTGGTTAGTCCAAACGCAACCAATGCATCTGAAAATTTTAACAGTTTGGTATATTATAAAAATACAGGTAGCGACAATGCCCCCAGCTTTGAATTTGTACAAAGTAACTTACTCCAAAACAACTCAATAGATGTTGGTGAAGGAGCCTACCCTACCTTTTTTGACTATAACAACGATGGCTTGAAAGATTTATTTATTGGTAACTATGGATATTATGGCGCCACTGGGTTTAAACGAAAAATTGCCCTATTTAAAAACACAGGAACACTAAATAATCCTCAATATCAATTAATTACACGCGATTATTTAAACCTAAGCACTTTAGGTATAATAAATATGGTGCCAACTTTTGGTGATATGGATGCTGATGGCGATAGCGATATGATTATAGGTGGTTTTGATGGCAAATTACATTATTTTCAAAACATTGGTCAACCTAACGATACAGCAAACTTTATATTAGTAGAAGCCAACTTACGAAACTCAAACGGACGAGTTATTGATATTGGCGATTTTGCTACCCCACAAATTGTAGATATTGATAATGATGGTAAAAACGACCTAGTAATTGGTGCACGTAATGGAAAATTTGCGTACTACCACCACATTGGAAGTGCTACAAATACAGTTCCGCAGCTCGATTCTATTTCGCACTTCTGGGGAAATGTAAAAGTAAACATTCCCCCTTTTATTACAGGTTACAGCTACCCTGTAGTATTCAAAGAAAATGGTGTAACCAAATTGCTGAGCGGAACTGAAAAAGGATATTTGAGACTTTACACGAATATTGATAACAACCTTAACGGAACATTTACATTACAAGATTCTATTTATTTTCAAATACATGAAGGAATTCGATCTGCACCCAACATGGCCGACATTAACAATGATGGTTTTATGGATTTGATAGTAGGTAATTATTCGGGAGGAGTTGCATTTTACAAAGGCAAACAATTTACATCTGTTGACGATAATGCAAAAGAATCAAACATTGATTTTGAACTATTCCCCAACCCCGCCAACAAAACCATGAAAATACGCGTGAAAGGAGGAGTGGAAAACAACTACACGATTGAAATATATTCGGCTTTGGGTAATTTAGTTGTGAATGAAAAAACAACAAACAATCAGTTGGAATTGAACACCGAAAGTTTAACACAAGGTATTTATTTCTGTAAAATTCACTCAACAACAAAATCGGCTAATACATTTATTTTCGTAAAACGTTTTGTTATTCAGCATTAATTGTAATTTTTGTGATGCCTACCAAAACCTTATTTTTATTAGTAACACTACAAATCCTTACATTGTTTTGTAAAGCTCAACCGTATTTTTCTTGGCACGATAGCATACCAGTATCTATCAATAATATTGAGCTAAACAAGGCTTGGGCAGGAGGACTCAATTTTGTTCAAGCATCCAACATCCACTTAAATGATGATGATACAATTGATTTATTTGTATTTGACCGTTCAGGAAATAAAGTACGCACTTTTGTAAATTCAAACAATGTGTATGAATATGCTCCTCAATACGAAAACGCTTTTCCTATACTACAAAATTGGGCTTTACTCATTGATTATAATTGCGATAATAAAGCGGATATTTTTACAAGTTCGGAAGGTGGCATAGCCATTTACAAAAACACATCAGACCCCATCAATGGATTACAATTTCAATTGGTTACAACAGCCCTACAAACGAATTATACTCCACCTTCGGGCGCAAATTCTATACTGTATGTTTTGCCTATTGATGTGCCTTCAATTGCCGATATTGATAATGATGGTGATTTAGACATCTTAACGTTTACAAGCAACAATGGTTATATTCACTACCATCAAAATCAAAGCATGGAATTGTACAACCATTGCGATAGCTTGATATTTGAAATTAAAAACCGTTGCTGGGGTTATGCTTCAGAAAATGCATTGAGTAATGTGTTTACACTATACGACACTTGCTCAGGAAATGTAACAAACCCTGGTATTGCATCAAATAATAATTCAACTAACAAATCTAATTTACATCAAGGTGGTTGCTCACTGTGCATTGATATTGACAATGATAGCGACAAAGATTTTATAGTTGGCGATGTATCTTCTTCCAACCTTACCCTACTCACAAATGGCGGTACTTTATCAGGAGCTAGTTTTACTGCCCAAGATGCTACTTTCCCTCAAAACAATGGCGGTAGCATTGCTGCTTACATGCCCAGTTTCCCCTGCGCTTTCAGTGTTGATTTGAATGGAGATGATAAAAAAGATTTATTAGTAAGTTCTAATGCGCCTAATATATCCGAAAATCATAATAGCCTTGCGTATTATGAAAATGTTGGTACAAATAGTTTTCCTGCATACCAATTTCAACAAAACAATTTTTTGCAAGACCACATGATTGATGTAGGTGAAGGAGCCTATCCTGCTTTTTTTGATTTAGACAATGATGGATTAAAAGATTTGTTTGTTGGAAACTATGGTTATTATAACAACACGGGCTTTGCATCAAAAATTGCGTTATTTAAAAACACGGGTACTATGAGTGCTCCTGCATTTACGCTGATTACCAGAGATTTTATGAATTTAAGTTCGCTCAACATTCTTAATCTTGTGCCTTCATTTGGCGATATGGATGCCGATGGCGATGCGGACATGTTGCTTGGTGGGCAAGATGGGAAACTACACTACTACCAAAACACTGCGAACACAGGCGATTCAGCAACATTCATTTTACTACAATCAAACTTAACAAATACCAACAATCGAGTAATTGATATTGGCGATTATGCAACACCACAAATTGTAGATGTGGATGGAGATAATAAAAATGATATAGTAATTGGTGCGCGCAATGGCAAATTAGCATACTACCACACGGCAGGAAACAATGGAAATTCAATACCCTTAATGGATTCAGTATCCCACTATTGGGGCAATGTATTGGTAAATCGTCCGGGGTACTTTATTGGTTATAGTTATCCGTTTTTATTTAAACAAAATGGAATTACCAAACTATTGGTTGGAGCAGAAAGTGGGTATTTAAATCTTTACGAAAACATTGACAACAATATCAATGGAAATTTTATTTTAGTTGATTCTACTTACCAACAAGTGTTTCAAGGCACACGCACGGCACCCTACGGAACTGATTTAAACAACGATGGACTGCTGGATTTAATTATTGGGAATTATCAAGGTGGCTTGTCTTATTACAAAGGCACTGTCACAAACCCTAATTTTATTGATGAATATAACCACTCCTCTATTCGATTTGATTTTACAGTATTCCCCAACCCTACTAACGATGAATTAAAATTAAACATTACAAATAGCACAACTACTAAATTTCAAATAATACTTTATTCCACATTAGGTAAAAAAGAAATTGAAACCACCATAAATAGTAGCAACTATATGCTTAACACTCAAAAATTAGAGAATGGTGTTTATTTTTTAGAAATCGGTAATACGGATGATACTAAAAACAAAGAAATAAAAAAAACAAAGCGAATAATTGTATTGCGTTAATGCAAATACAAAAAAGGAACCACCTCAAAATCAACCTAACAGGGATTACAATATACGCTTACCGACAATAGCCTGCTTAAAATCTATTTCACTGCTTATTTCTGTGTATTTTCCCATAAGAACTATATACTATAAAATCAAGAAACAAATTTTAAGCGGGCCCTACTTTATTATTTAATTAATTTTCGTGAATAACAATTTTTTCAATCACATCTCCTTGGCGAATTTGATCAATAATTGAAAGACCATCAACCACCTTTCCAAAACAAGTATGTTTTCTATCTAAATGAGCTGTTTGCTCACGACTTAAAACAATAAAAAACTGTGAACCACCCGTATTAGGCATGGCTGTTTTTGCCATCGAAAGTACACCTTTATCATGGTATTGATTATCGCCTGTTAGTTCACATTTTATTGTGTAACCAGGTCCACCTGTACCATTTCCATTAGGACATCCTCCTTGTACAACAAAGCCCGGTATAACACGATGAAAAGTAAGACCATTATAAAAGCCTTTGTTTGCTAAATCGCAAAAATTTTTCACTGTTCCTGGAGCATCTTTTTCATAAAACTCCACTTTCATTGTTCCTTTTGCTGTAACTATTTCTGCTGTTTTCATTTATCAATGATTTAAGTTTAAGTTACAAAGATATCACACAAAAAGTTTTTATTCTAGTTCTAAAAATAAAAATGTGACTTTAATCACTCTTTTTTTATTTTTTATAATGTAATTTCGCAAAACAACACCAATTCACAGCAATAATATGAAATGCCTTGTAAACATACTGTTCATTATTTTTTGTTTATTTTTTATATCCTGTAACAATGCTAACGAGCAAAACAAAACAGCACCAACAACAAAGGAAGAACTGGGTAAACTTTTATTTTCAGATCCTATTTTATCTCAAAACAATCAAATAAGTTGCGCATCATGCCACATTCCCGAATATGCATTTGCTGATACATCAGCTGTAAGTAAAGGCGTAGATGGTAAAACTGGCACTAGAAATACACCCAGTGCAATGAATCAAAATGCAAGAAATTTTTTCTTTCATGATGGCAGAGCGGAAACGCTTGAGGAACAAGCGGCTGGACCAATAGAAAATCCGGTTGAAATGAACTTACCAATTGCGGAAGCAATAAAAAAATTAAACAACAATAAAGAGTATCACACGTATTTCAACAATATCTACAAAAAAAGTGCCGACAGAGAAAGTATTTTGGATGCTATTGCTGCTTTTGAAAGAACATTAGAAACAAGCAATAGCCCGTTTGATAGATATATGAAAGGTGATAGTACAGCTATTAGCAAATCGGCACAACGAGGTCAAGAAATTTTTAATGTAAAAGGTAAATGCTTTGATTGTCATTTTGGACCCGATTTTACTGGTGACGACTTTAAAAATATAGGTTTATATAATGGAAAAGAATTGAACGACCGTGGTCGTGCTGAAATCACAAAAAACGATGCCGATATCGGCAAATTTAAAGTACCAGGACTAAGAAACATTGCTGTAACGGCTCCATACATGCACAACGGAATGTTTAAAACATTAACAGAAGTAATCGATTATTACAATACACCTACTGATTTTGTAAAAGGCAGTATAAATACAGATACACTAATACAAAAACCTTTAAATTTAACTGCACAAGAAAAAATAGACCTTCTCGAATTTTTAAAATCGCTTACTGATGAACGCTTTAAAACAACTGCTTCACAAATAAAGCAATAAGAATAAATTTAAGTGTTTAACTTTTATTAACATAACACTACTTACAAAAAACACACGAAAAAATTTGCATTTTTGAAAAAAATTTACATATTTGCATAATTAGGGAAATCAAGATGAGCCCTATTTTTTGTATTTTGTTAATTGCGTACGTGAGTATCACTTATTATTTAACTGTTTAATCAAAGTTTTTTATAAGTTTTCACATACTCTAAATTTCATTTTATAATTATGCGTATTGTACTATTTTTTGTTTTTATAATTTCATTTTTTACTTCTACACAAAAGGCCTTTGCATATAAAAATAGCAAAACAGGCAATACAATAACTGACACAATACCGTTTAGTATTGATGAAGATGAGTTATCAGACTATAGCGATTCGTTAGCATTTTTGCCTGCTTATGATTTATATTGTAATTGGGACACCGTTCACACACATTCTGCAAAATTTGATATTGCAGAACTAAAAGATGAAGTAAAAGAAATTGTTTTATACAATGAAAATAGCTGCGGATATGTACACCCTATTACAGGTAAAGTAACATCAGGTTTTGGACCGCGCAAAAAACGTTTTCATTACGGAGCAGATATTGACCTTGAAACAGGCGATGCTGTAAGCGCTGCATTTGATGGTAAAGTTAGAATTGCCAAAATAAGCAAAAGCTATGGTCAGCTTGTAGTAATACGCCATAACAATGGGCTAGAAACCTATTATGCACATTTATCAAAAATAAATGTAGAAGTTGGAGATGAGGTTTATGCGGGGCAAACCATTGGTTTAGGTGGAAATACTGGCAAATCAAGAGGAAGCCATCTGCACTTTGAAGTAAGATACCTTGGACATCCTATTGACCCTACAGAAATTATATCTTTTACAGAACAAAAACTTGTAACAGATACTTTATGTGTAAGTAAAAAAACATTTAATTATATAGAAGAAGCTAAAAAAGCAGCCCTTAAAAACCAAACATCAAAAGCAAAAGTACATGTTGTAAAAAAAGGCGACACACTTTACGGTATTGCACGCAAGTATAAAACATCACAAAGCGCTTTATGCAAAAAAAATGGCTTAAAAACAAGTAGTAAGCTAAAAGTTGGACAACGTATAAAAATCTAATTTTAAAATCCTTCTTCCTTCCAAAAATATTGCCTAGAAACAATATTGAAATAAGCTAATTTTGAATTTTTTTCTAGCTTCAATATATTATTATTGGTTGTTTGCGTGAGCATATCAAAATCACAAGAAAGTATCCAGCTACCTGTTAAATCAATTGCTCCAACTTTATCATCAATGGTTACAGAACACCATCCATTTTTAAAAGTGCCTGCTTCATCAAACTGAAACTCTATTACTAACTTTCCTGATTTATCAATAAAACCAATTTTACCTCTTTTATCTGTCACTTTAGCCATTCCAAAATTAAAATTATCAGCAGTAAAGTAGCTGTATGGAATTTGTAATTTCATTTTTTCATCTATGAACCCCCACTTTTCTTTCTTTTTAACGGCAGCCAAGCCTTCGTTAAAAGGTTCAATACGAGCAAAATCTTTAGCAGTTAAGTATTTTCCTGATTTATCAATTAAACCTTGCTTTTTATTTTTTTCGGCAACAGTAGTTCCGTTTTTATATTTCAATACCGACATGTATGTAGCATTATAATCAAACTCCAATGGTATAATTATTTGTCCATTTAAATTCACAAAACCATACTTGCCTTCATTAACCACTAATATGGCATCTTCGGCTGGTTCGCCAATAAAATCATATTGACAAGGAACAATAAACTCGCCTTTTTTATTTATTAGCCCGAATTTTTTTTGAATTTTCACTTTTGCCATACCATTGTTAAATTTTTCGGCCCAATCAAATTGATAAGGAATAACAACGGTACCTTTTTTATCGACAAAACCAGTAAGTCCGTTTAATTCAACACAAGCCAAGCCCTCTTTAAAATCAGCTGCTTTAGTATAAAGTAAGTCAATCACCATCTTCCCATTTTCATCAATAAAGCCATATTTATCTTGTTTTGAAACCGCAGCCAAGCCTTCTGAAAATTCAGAAATCTCATCGTATTCAAAAGGCACAACCGTTTTACCTAGTTTATTAATTATTCCGTATTTAGCATTTTGTTGCACTATTGCCAAACCTCGATTAAAGGTTTCTACCTGCTCATAAACACATGGAATAATAAGCTTTCCTGCTTTATTTATAAAACCAGCTTTTCCATTTAAACCACACTCAGCAACACCTTCCGAAAAATTTTCAACCCACTCGTAAATAGCTGGTATAACAACATTTCCAAGACTATCAACAAATCCCCACTTACCTTTATCGCGTATAATAAATACAGGTTTTTGCGACAATTGAATTTCTTGTGTAACCACATCGGAATAGGGGTAATCAGGAAACTCCAATTTAAAATCAACCAACGATTCGGTTTTATAATCAGCAGTATAAATGGTGTAAATATTTCTCCAAGCTAACTCTACATTATGATTTTTAGGATATTTTTTTATAAAACTGTGATACTCTTTTATGGATGCACCTTTAGTTGAAAGTGAATAAATAAAATTTTCTACTTCGTTTAAATAAGGGCTATTGGGGCGTTTTTTTAAATAAACCTCATACTCTTCTAATGTTTTATTTTTTGTAGCCGCATTGTAAAAAGTGAGTTCGTAATTTTCCAAAGCCATTGGCACTTCTTTTGCTTTAGGGTAATTATTGATAAACGATTGATAAGCTTGGTAAGTATTTTTTTTCTTAGCATCGTTATAAGCGATACTGTTGCGCAAATCAATCGCCTCGGCACGTTGAGGGGCTCCATTATAGTAACCTAAAAATTTATTGATTTCATCAATGCTATTATTCTTTTTATAAATTTCGAATGCCCTACTATAAATTTCATTTTTTACTGAATCAATTGCTTGTTGCGTAAATGCATATTTAAGATAGCTTGTTTTTTTCTTTACAGGCAACAACTGAAACGCATCATCTGCAATAAGTATATACTTATAGGCTGTATCCATATTTGAAAACGGATTATCCAATCGTCCATAAATACTACTTAAACCATAGGTAGCAATTGAAGGCTCTTTTTTCATCGCCTTTTCAAACAAACGCTTTGCTTCAAAATAATTATAAACTTTTAACGCAGCAAATGCCTTATCAACATTACCTGCGAAGCCAGCAAAACAATTGATTCCGAAAAACAGAATGAAAAATATTTTTAATTTATTCATATGTTAATAATGTGTTGGTTTTTGCCATACGGAATACGCCAGTTTGAAAGATTATTTTCATCAATTGTTCGTGTTTCGCACAAACATGGCTATTTCATATAGATATATAATAGAGATTGTAAAATTAAGTAAAAGTAACACGTCATTCTCAATTAATTATGCAAAAGAACACAACAGCAATTTAATTAACCGACAGCCCTACAAAATCAATAAACATGGTATATGGTAACGGAAGCATTGGATTTAATCGATCACAACTCATGTGGTACTGTAAAACCAAAAAATTGAGCCCAGTTAAAACAATCAAGAAATGCCGAAACTTGTTTTCGTTCCAATAATCTCTTAATTTTTCGGCAGATATTAAAAACACAGGAAAAGCCAAACACAACATTCTTGATATATCAAAAGCAATTACCAGTTGAGAAAAAGTTGCAAAAAGCATGATAAGCAAAATACAAAACAAAAAATATTCTTTATGTTTTATTGTTTTGTATAAAACATAAATAGGAATAAACCAAAACAATTTAAACGCATAAAACGCCCCAGCAGGAAAAAGTGGCAAGACTTTTTGAAGTGAGAATGCAATATTTTTTTTAGAGAAATAAAAACCCATATCATATTCCACATCAACGTGAGTGGCTACCCAATAACGATAAAAAAACAAGGGCAAAATAGCTAACAAATAGGCTATAACTATTTTAATTTTTTGAGCTAATTCTGGCGCATTTGTATAATACGAATACATTAATAAGCCTGGCAAAAGAAACAACAAACTCTCGTGCGTAAGCAATGCCAATGAAAAGAAAAAGGAACTTAGGTAAAGTTTTCTTACAGATATAAATGATAAAAAAATGAAATAATAAAATATAACATCAGTATATCCTGGTGAAATAAGTTGAATGTATAACGTACACGAAAAAGCAATAATTCCAGTAAATAATAATGCATCTATTGGTTGAGCAACCCGTTTTCGATAATAGAAATACAATGTTGACATAAATAACCATGCAAATAAAAGAGGCACAATAAAAAACAAACTACCTCTTAAATGAAAAACATATCCAATTAGTGAAGGCAGAATTCTATTTTGAAGTGCATTTGGCTGCGAAAACTCAAATGGATGAAGCGATAGCAATGAATATTGCAAACCATGATAAGCAGCTTCAAAATGAGGAGTAACGTATACAAAGCCCAACAATAGCA
Source organism: Bacteroidia bacterium (assembly GCA_049651825.1). Taxonomy (GTDB): domain Bacteria; phylum Bacteroidota; class Bacteroidia; order 2-12-FULL-35-15; family 2-12-FULL-35-15; genus 2-12-FULL-35-15. The sequence goes on along the minus strand of JBASCV010000283.1, from coordinate 14,816 downwards.
GCAGAAAACCTACAAAAAATGCGGTTGCAAAAAAGCCAAAACGATTTTCCAAAACGTTACACAAGGTATTTACTTTATCAGCAATTTTTTTAGTCATATACCAATTGGTTTATTTCTGTTGTGCGTTTTTAATTGTATTTTTGTATAAATAATAACTTCTAATTATGCTCTCAAAAGGTCAACTTATATTTGCTATTCTGTTCTTTATTTCATTTGTTGTGGCAATGATTTGGGCATACAGAAAAGACAAGGCAATAAACACCATTTTATATAAAGATAGCTATAAGGTAATTATAGTTGTTCTATTGGTTTTTATCATACTTTTTGGTGTGGTAAAGTTAAAGCCTATTTTGTTTCCTTAAATCAAACAGTATTATTTTACAATTTCAAATGCACTCAATTTACTTAAATCCTGAGTAATTTGTCCTTTATCATTTTCTCCAAAAACACTGATAAATTTAACGCCTTCAGCTAGTTCATCACTTACATAAGAGTATCGTGCACTTACGTTTTGAGAAAAGGTATCATCAAAGCCATTTAGCAAAATCATAAACTCGGCTTCTGCCTTTTTCAAATCATTTAACGTCATACCATAAAGCGGACTGTTTTCATCAATAGGATGATTAATCGTCCAAGTCATCGGGAAAAACATAATTCGTTTTATTTCTAATTCCATTGGCCTAAAACGCCTAATCAACACACCATTCTCAAGTTCAAATTTAGCAACCGTTATACGCGCTTCAATATCGGTAATCTGACTATTACGCATCCTATTTGCTATTCTAAATTGAAAAGCTGTTTTGTCTTTAAATGGAGCAAGAATAGCTTTCTCACTAAACATAATTCGTGCTTTCGGACGAGCGAACCTTCCATAAATAAGACCCGTAACCACCGCAAAACCCAACAAACCGAGCAATGATTCAAAAGCTGCAATAGCACTTGCAACATGGCTACCTGGGCTTAGTCGGCCAAAACCAACCGTGCTAATTGTTTGAGTGCTGAAAAAAAATGCTTCCCAAAACTTATCAAAATCTGAATCGCCTTCAACACCTCTTAAGCCATCAATACCTGTAACATAATACAATGTTGCGAAAAGAAGATTGATTATTATAAAATAAGACGTTATAATTGAATAAAAACCAAACCACTTCATTGTTATCAAAGCATGATAAATACTGGTTGATTTTACATATGATTGCCCTATACGATACACATTAAAAGAACCATCATGATTGATTAATCTTGATTTTTGAGAAGACGTTTTAGATCCAAAACCTATATCTTTTGTTTCGGGTTTAGTTGAAGCCATAAATTTAATTCAGATTATTTACTTTTTTAGTTCAGAAAAGAATAATGTAATCAAAACAATTTGAAGTACAAATATAGAATTTATTGATAATTTTGCACTATACTCAACAACCACAATGGAATTTATAAGCGACAGAATTAGCATTAAAAAAAACGAAAACGAAACAAGCATTGTAATCTTATCGTTCTCTGATAAATTAAAAAACAAACTACTATTAACTTGGCTCATTTTATGGACCGCAGGAGGGTTAATAGTACTTTCCCAATTTTTCACATTTAGCGACCCCAACACTAAAATTGCAATTATTGTATGGATGGGCTTTTGGGTTTATTTTGAATTTAAAATTTGGAGCGCTTATTTATGGCGAAAAAATGGCAAAGAAACCATTCGTATAAAAAACGACAAATTATATTATAAAAAAGATAGCCTTGGAACAAACAAATTTAAAACCTATGGAACAGACTTTATAAAAAACCTAAAACTCATTGAAGCCAAAGACGATTCGTTTTTAGAAAGTTTAAACAATTCGTATTGGGTTATTGGAGGCGAAAAAATAGCTTTTGATTTTTATGGCAAAAAAATTAAATTAGGCATACAACTCTCAGATAAAGAAGCCAAATCGCTACTAAAAGTGATAAAAACGGAAATTGAGTCTAAAAACTAAGTTTTCAGACTCAAAAAAACGAAAAACAAGCAAAAAATGCCTCAAAAAGGCAAAAAAAATCATCTAAAAAACATGTTAACAAATTTCAGCAAAATTGTTAGCTAATTGTTAATAATTAAAGAGGTTTTTACGCCTTATTTCTCACTATTTTCAAGGCAAATAGCTATATTTGTTAGCACTAAAAAAGTGAGATGAATTTTATAATCTAAATATGGAAAATACAGTGAACGAAAAGGAAATAAAACCAGCCGACTATTCGGCCGACAGTATTCAGGTATTAGAAGGTTTGGAAGCGGTACGTAAACGCCCCTCCATGTATATTGGTGATACTGGCCAAAAAGGACTACACCACCTTGTATATGAGGTAGTTGACAACTCTATTGATGAGGCACTTGCTGGACATTGTAAAAATATTTTTGTTACAATAAACGAAGGCAACTCCATAACTGTAAAAGATGATGGACGTGGTATCCCTACGGACATGCACTCAAAAGAAAAAAAGTCGGCATTAGAAGTTGTTATGACGGTGTTGCATGCTGGAGGTAAATTCGATAAAGATTCATACAAAGTTTCGGGCGGTTTGCATGGTGTTGGTGTATCGTGCGTGAATGCACTATCTACACACATGAAAACAGAAGTACACCGCAATGGAAAAATATTTGTACAGGAGTATAGCTGTGGGAAACCGCTATTTGATGTAAAACAGGTGGGCGAAACCACATACAGAGGTACAATTCAAACGTTTCAGCCCGATGCTTCCATTTTTAGCACTACTGTATATCATTATGATATCATAGCCGCTCGTTTACGTGAGCTTGCTTTCCTTAACAAAGGCATAAACATTACAATTACTGATGCCCGTGAAAAAGACGAAGCAGGTAACCCTCGCTCTGAAAATTTTTATTCAGAAGGTGGTTTAAAAGAGTTTGTAACCTACTTGGATGCTACACGTGAAAAATTAATTGAAGATGTTATTTACATGGAAGGCGAAAAAAATAGCATTCCGGTTGAAGTAGCGATGATGTACAATACATCTTACTCTGAAAATTTACATACGTACGTAAACAATATCAATACACACGAAGGTGGAACACACCTTTCGGGTTTTCGTAGAGGTTTAACGCGTACATTGAAATCATACGCAGAAAAATCGGGACTTTTATCTAAAGTAAAAATTGAAATTAATGGTGATGACTTTAGAGAAGGGTTAACAGCTGTTATCTCTGTTAAAGTTCAAGAACCACAATTTGAAGGACAAACGAAAACAAAACTAGGTAATAACGAAGTAATTGGTGCTGTTGATGTTGCTGTTAGCGAAATGCTTCAAAATTATTTAGAAGAACATCCCAAACAATCACGTGCCATTGTTGATAAAGTTATTTTAGCGGCTACTGCTCGCCATGCGGCACGCAAAGCACGCGAAATGGTACAACGTAAAAGTGTACTCACAGGAACTGGATTACCTGGCAAACTTTCTGATTGTTCTGAATCGGATCCATCACAATGCGAAATTTACCTTGTAGAGGGTGATTCAGCAGGCGGAACAGCAAAACAAGGCCGTAACCGTGCTTTTCAAGCTATTTTACCATTAAGAGGTAAAATTTTGAATGTTGAAAAAGCAATGGAATACAAAATTTACGACAACGAAGAGATTAAAAACATTTTTACTGCCCTTGGTGTATTTCGTGGAACCAGTGAAGATGAGCGTGCATTAAACATTGCAAAACTTCGTTACCATAAAATAGTTATCATGTGCGATGCCGATATTGACGGTAGCCACATCACTACCTTGATTTTAACATTCTTCTTCCGCCACATGAAAGAGCTTATTGAAGGCGGACATGTTTATATTGCAACACCTCCTTTATATTTAATTAAAAAAGGGAAAGAGCAGAAATATTGCTGGACAGAAGAAGAACGCAACGCTGCTGTAAGAGAATTGGCTGGTGGCGAAGGGAAAGAAAGCACCGTAAACATTCAACGCTACAAAGGTTTAGGAGAAATGAATGCCGAGCAATTATGGCAAACAACAATGAATCCTGAACACAGAACCTTACGTAAAGTAACCATTACAAGTGCTGCAGAGGCTGATAGAATATTCTCAATGCTAATGGGCGATGAAGTTCCACCTCGTAGAGATTTTATTGAGAAAAATGCTAAATATGCAAATATTGATGCTTAATTGATAACACTAAGATTCAAAAAAAAACACCCATTTCTTTCGAAGTGGGTGTTTTTTTCAATTATTTATCGCCCCTCACCAAAGTAAGCGATCCTTTAGAACTATAATCTTTTTGACTGATACTTGAAATTCCTTTAAAAATATAAAAATAGGTACCGTCATCTGCAGGCTTACCTGCTGTTGTGTATCCATCCCAACCACCCAATGTCGACTCGTAGATTTTAGTACCCCAACGATTATAAATTTCAAGTAAAAAGCCCTCTAAACAAGTATTATTTATAAAAAAAACATCGTTAATTCCATCACCATCAGGAGAAAACACATTTGGAATAATTGCTAATTCATTAACAATAATATCTGTACAGGATGAATCAGAACATATATTATTCGAAATAGTTAAACACACTTTTTGCTCACCACATTCAAAATAAACATGTTCAGGATTTTGTACACTGCTTGACTGGCCATCACCTAAATCCCATAAAAATTGAGTGGCGCCTCCTGTACTTAAGTCCGTAAAATTATAATAGTGATTTTCTAACGTTTCACTTGTAAACTGTGCATTCAACGAACCCGATGCGGTATTAACAAAACAACTTACGGGATTAGATTCACATGCCAAATCGCTTAACAGAGAAACTGTAATATAGCCAGGAACAGAATCCCAATCTACAGTAATTGATGAAGTATTTTGTCCAGCAGTTATTGTAGTACCAACAGGCGTAATCCAATTAAAAATGTTTCCTGCTCCTGTAGCAGTAAAAATATTGCCCGATGTATTTGCACAAACATCATTACAAACAAGCACGGGAGTTGTAGGTTTCTGGCGCGACAAAACATAAGGAGAATTAGAAAAATCAGTCCAATTCACTTTTAAAATGCTATTGAATGGGACATTCGAATTCGCTGTTACCAAACCCATATTGTTCCATAGTGTAGCCGAAGGAGTATTCCAATTTGCCATTCCATCCCATAATCCGTCTGAAGAAGAATCGTAATAAACTTGAACATTAGCATTATCAATACCTGCAGTACGCAACAGTTCATGATAAAAAAAAGAATTTACAACACATACATTCGAATCAAGAGCATTGGTATTAAAGCCATCAACAGTTGCATTATTATTACCTAAACGAGCAGTGTACGTGTTTATTGATGTGGAAGCAGGCGTAACTTCAATTGGACGATAACGTGTTGTACCAACACTTGATCCTGTTGGGAATAAATACGTTACTGTTGAATTGGTTGCTCGGGATAAATAACCACTGCCACCGCTATTAAATAAACTGCTTACAAAACCTTCGTTTCCGGGAGTTGTAGTATTTGTAATGCTAGTTGACGAAGGATTCAAAACAAAAAGTGTATTTACCCCTGTTTCTAATTCTCTATCATTAATAGAAAGTGTACCTAAAGTAGCTATTTGTGCATCCACAAATTGCAATGTTTTCTTTCGATTAATTCCAACACCAACTCCAGACAGAACTAAATCATTAAACGTTGTAACAGTATTGTTTGTGCTTGTTATAAATTGTTGCGTATTTCCATTTAAATTAACAACACTGGCGTCAGGAATAAAACTTGCGTCATTCATCCAATCTTGCTCAACAAAATAAGTTCCATTTCCTTTCAACGTAGAATTTGTTGTTAATAAAACACTTCCAGGCGTTGTACTGTTTGCTATAGTCATCAAGCCATTATTTTCAAATGCATTTGATGTTCCAGCAGCATTATCATTTTGAAATGAACCATTTAAATGCAAGATATTAGAGCTTGCCACATAAAATTCAGATCCATTGTTAAATAAAACCGTAGTTTGAGCATGTAACAAAGAAGAAATAGAGCTGACCAAAACGTTAATCGCAACAATAAAAAATGTTACAAATAATGCTTTATTATAGTTGAAATATTTATTCATTCCGGCCGAGTATATTTTTAAGATTAAATCGCATTGCTAGTTTATTGAATCCTTCTCCAAAAAGAAACAGCTACATTAGTTGGACGAGTTTCTGTTGAAATATTGCCACTGCTCATAGAACCAACCCCTACACTTAAAGCATGCGTATGATCCTGAACTGTATGTGCATGATACCCATCAGCATATATATAATGAGTATGATCTAAACATCCTTGATTTTGTTGTCCCAGAAAATTTCCTCCCGTTGGCTTACCGTTCCATCCTGATCCGCATGTTGTAGGATCTACACCAGAAAAATCACCTGGATTACCAGTACTGTTACCCAGATTATCATCATATGGAATCCATGTTGATGTATTAAAAGTACCTACACCAGTTGTAGCTCCACCATGATTATGCGAACCATCTGCTGATGTAGCCAGTGCACCAGCATTTCCAATAGAGCTTGAAACACTATGAGCATGATCTTGAGAAGCAAACGATTGAACCACACCTGTTAATGGAGGTGCACTTACATTTGATAAGCCACCTGTTGCACGAATAAACTCCCCATTTGATATATCTGTAGCTATCCATACGGTACATGGATAGATTGTATTAGGATCGGCTACATTAAACCATTGAATATAACTAGAACCTATAGGAGGTGTGTTTATGTTTTGCCAACAAGTACCATTATATACCTCCATTACACCCGTTGTAGTATTATAACGATTAGAACCAACGGGAGGACTAAAAGGCTGTTGTGCAGTTGTACCAGCAGGCATAGCTATTGCATCTGTAGCATTAATGTGAAGTGACACAGAAGGAGTTGTTGTATTAATACCAATTTGAGTACCATTATCGTAAATAATAGAATTACAAACAGAAGTAGGACTAGTAAATTTTGTGACAAAATTTGTTGTGGCATTACTACAGTAACTACTTGCAGCTCCCAAACTATCAATTAGTGATTGAATTGATACGCCATTTACAAAAAGTGAGTCGAAATTACCATAATGCGCATATATACTATCAGCACTTATATAGTGCGCAAACAGTGAATCGAAATAACCATAGTTTGCAAACAAGCTGTCAATATTAACATAACTAGCAAAAAGAGAATCAAAATTAGCATAATTGGCAAAAAGGCTATCTGCACTTATATGATTGACAAAAAGAGAATCAATTAATGCGTAATTAGCTACTAAACTATCCACACTAATATAGTTGGCAAAAAGAGAATCTATATTCACATAGCTAGCAAAAAGACTGTCAATACTTACATAATTTGAGAACAACGAATCAATAAATGCAGTAGAAATAAAAAAAGAATCAACCGAATTAGAATAACCAGCATTACACATCGAAATCCACGAATTGGTAGGTTGTCGATAAAAATAATAACACATGGAATCGGTGTTGTATATTAACAGTGAGTTAGCTGGACTAGCAATCGCATTCATTCCTACTGTACTCATGCGAGGCACCAATAAACCTTTATTCGGAGAATATAACTCTAACTTAGCACTTACATCTGGAGTATTTGTACCTATACCTACATTATCTTGCGCTTTTAAATGATTAAAAAATACATTTAAAAAAATAAAAGAAATAATAAAAATATAATTTAAATAAACTTTTTTTTTCATAAAATATAATTTACAGATACAAAAATATCAATCAGCTCTTCTAATGTAGGCTTAATATTTTCGCATAAATTTATACAAAAACAACTATTATATACAATTAAGATGTTGTACCTGCAATATGCCTACCTCACCAAAGTAACAGTACCATGATATTCATGCTTTTTCTTCATATAATCCATAATTTTAACGGTGTATACATAAACATCTTGCTGAGCAACTATTGAACCATAGTTTATAGTTCCATCCCATGGTTTATTTAAATCATCAGTATAAAAAATAAGCTCTCCCCAACGATTAAAAATCATCATCTCATACTCTTTCACAAAAATACCTTTCCCAGTAAATGTATCGTTATCTCCATCACCATTAGGACTAAATGCACTTGGGATATAAAATAAAAAGCTAGGCTCAATATAAATTGTTTGATAAGCTGTATCGGTACAATTGTATTGAGTACTAGTAATTAAAGTTATTTGATAGCCCCCTGTATCTGAATAAGTATAAGGCGGTGGATTCGAAATACTTGAAACAGTATCGTGTTCGCCAAATGTCCACGACCAATAATTGACACCAGTTGAGGCATCAGAAAATTCGATTATCGGATTTATTATAGATGCGCTTGTGGGTGCTGTTGAAAAAGATGCTACGGGTAATGGATATACCGTTATATAATCAGATTTTGTTAACGTGGTTACACAACCTGCATTAGATGTTACCGTTAGCGTTACATCATAATTAATTGGCGCAAAAATTGAATCGTTACCATAACAATACGCTGGGTTTTGAAGGTTAGAACTACTGCCTGCAGGTCCAAAATTCCAAACAAACGAACTATTGTTGCCTGCTGCTATGGTAGATAAATTTTGATAGTTTACACATAATGGCTCACACCCAACAGTGTCAGAACCTATAAAATCAACTACTGGATTGGGATTTACAATGCCAGGCAAGGTAATTGAATCTTTACAACCAAACTGAGATACAACTAATAATTCTATCGGGTAAGGGCCAGGTGTTGAATACAAATGGCTTGTATTTTGAGTTGTATCAAACAGTGTATTATCGCCAAAATCCCATTGCCAACTTTGAATAACATCAGTAGAAGGAATACTCGACATATCTGTAAATGGCATTGCTGTTCCATCACAAACATTTAAAAGACTAAATTGTGCTGTAGGTAGTGGATGCACAACCACTGTTTTTGAAACAGTATCCTTACAACCATAATTGCTAGTAACAATCTGAGTTACAGTATAGGTATTATAACTCGCATACACATGATTGGGATCTTGAGTTGTATTCAATGGTGTGGCATCACCAAAATTCCAACTCCATGCATCAATAGTACCTGCAACTATTTGGGAAGAATCAGAAAAATACATTGGCTCATTTAAACAAACATCTACTGAACTAAAATCTGCTATAGGCATGGGGTATACGCTTATCGAATCGGTTAACGTATCGGCACAAGCCAAATTAGAAGAGCGCGTTATCAATGTAATTTGATAATTCCCAATAGCATTATACCTATGATGAGGAGTTGAACTATTATTTATTAAAGGGCTTCCATCTCCTAAATCCCAAGTAACCGAAGCTATTGTTCCCATTGTAGGGTTGGCTGAAGTATTATTAAACACTGCAGTATCAAACAAACAAACATCAGTAAATGTAAAATTGGTTGATGGGGCATCAAAAACGCTAACGGTTGTAGCAGCAGCATCGGTACAGTTGTTACTGGTGGTGGTAATTAAAATAACATTGTATGCTCCGTGAGTGGAGTATTTATGCACGGCATCAGCTGTTGAAACATTGCTTCCGTCACCAAAGTTCCACAAATAAGTGGAAATAGAATCGGGTGATGCAACTATTGATGTATTGGTAAAATTAACACTATCGGCTCCTTTACATACATTAGCGGATGTAAAGGATGCTACCGGATTATTAAATACCTTTACTTGATAAGTAACTGTATCCAAACAACCATTGCTTGTACCTACAATAAGCGTTGTGTTATAAAAACCGGGGGTTGCGTACAAGTGCGTTGTTGTATTTCCACTTCCCGTACTATTATCGCCAAAATTCCATTGCCAACTATTGATTACCTCAGGAGCTGCTATAGTAGATATATCAGTAAAAGGGACACCTGTTCCATTGCATTTATTCACGTGCGTATAATCAGCTTCGGGTTTTGGGTAAACGGTTACTACTTTAATTACAGAATCTTTAAAGCCATAGGTACTGGTTAATACCAACGTAACATTGTATGTACCAGCTGTAGCATACATATGGGATGGATTTTGAATATTCGAGGTATCGCCATCACCAAATTTCCATAGCCATGAAACAATAGTATCAGAAGGCGTTATAGTAGATGAATCAGAAAACTGAATTGCAGTATGTAAGCATTGGTTTTGAAAACCAAAATTAGGCTCAATAGAAACAGAAAAAACTAATAATTCAACAGAATCAACATTAGGAATAGGGCATTGACTATCGGTATAAACGCATTTATAAATACCTGGTAACAAGCCACCTATACTATCCGTTGTTTGAGCAAACGGAGCGCCATTAAAATACCAATTATACGTATAGTCTGGCACACCTCCCGTTAAATTTAACACAATTGAGCCATTAGGCAAACTATCATACGATGGAATTATAGAAGGTTGATTTGAAAAAACACAAGGCGGTATAGTAAAGGCTAGTTCAGTAACATGCCCTGGGCCACAAGCAGAAATAGTTTGATTAAATGCATTAAAAGCTAAATCAAATACTTTACCTGTAGTTGCTTTAAAATCAAGTTGATTGAAATTAATATCGTACATGTAAACCCCTGTACCCGACCCCACAAAAACGTTTCCACAGCTAGTAATATAAATCCCTCCGTTTTTTTTATTCACACCGCCTGGCACTGTTACTTGATTAACAATGGCACCATTTGCTTTATTTACCTTAAATAAGGTAGCGCCATCAAACATGTATAAATTCTTACCCAAAATAGTCATCCCATTGTATCCTTGAGTATAAGGCAAATTTGAAACATAACCGCTTCCGTATCCCCAACTACCCACAGCAGGATAAACAGCAGCTATGGTATTTAATGGGGTAAACTTATAAATTTGAGTGCCACCGCCCAACGTAGAAGCAACAGAATAAACATCACCATTATAATCAATTACACCAGAATGAGGATCCTGACAACAACTACCACTTTGAGTATAGCCATTTAATGCGCCTGTTTCTGTATCAATTTTAGCAAAGCCGGTTGCACTGTGCCGATAGCCAGTTAAGGATAAAACTTGATTAGTACACTCATTCAATACAAAACGCCAACACTCAGTAATACCGAAACTATCCCACAAAAAATTACCAACAGAATCAACTCCTGTAGCATGTCCCCTTGAATGACTTCCCATTGTATTAAAAAAACAATATCCACGTGAATCGGATAGCATATCACCATAATAGCCAGGAACTCCCCCCATTACATCTGTTGACATTAATAACACACCTGTAGGTGAATATTTTTCTAGAATATAATGACCATTTGTTACATATGTATTACCGTATTGGTCTACACCATTATCTCCTGGACTATTGGGCATTGTAGGAACGGTTACCCACGGGTCGATAGTTATGGCGGTACTCGTTTCTTTTTGAATATTAAATGTGATGCAATTATTTTTTAAACGGTAAGAACTTTCTACTTTTTGTGTATTATCATTTGTGAGAAAGCTTAGTGGAGCATGATCAATGATATCACCTTGAATCGTTTTAACAACAATGTTTCCGTTCACTAAATTTACGCTATTAGCACCCTCGTATAATTGCTGTATTTGAGTTAAATCAGCATTTGGCGAAACGTACAAATTATACTTATAACCATCGTTTTCATTAAAAAAATATTCAACGTCAACACCATTATATAAATTTTTAATTTTTAGTTTACTATAACCTTTACAATGAGCAGTATATCCTTTTTTATTTTCTGGTACAATTACATAACCATAGTCAACCGATTGCTCTTCTTCAACTTCTAGTTGTACATTTTCATTTGCATTCAACCATTTCATTGATATGAATTGAATTTCGCGTTTGTTTAATTTGGCTTCACGTTCCCGCTCCTTTTCTTCATCATCTTCCTCGGTTTCCATTTCTTGCTTTGTAAGCAATGGTTTCGAAAACTGAAAAAGTAGCTCGTTTTTATAAAAAAACACCCGAGTTCCGTTATCAAATACAAAGTCGAAGTTTTGTTTATCTGCTGGTAGTACGTTATTGAACTGACCTTTGTTTTCAATAAAGGCTTTGCGTTGAAAAGGTTTTTGCGCCCATCCTTTTGATTTTTCAGAAGTTAACCGATTTGTATAGGCGTGTCCATCAAGAACACATCCAGCAAAAATCAGTAGAAATATTATGACTATTTTGTTCACATACAGCTTCATGGCGGCAAAATAAGAATTAACACCTAAACAAATTTAACATTTTTTAAGTAAGATTCCTATTTAAAAGAAATGGTTGCAAAGGCCTGCAAGTATATTGCAAGGAGTATAAATTAATGAGCGGATGATGAAGGTATTGGCTGATTACTGAATACCACCATAACATCTGCTGCAGGATACCCAACATCGGTACCTATTTTTTTAAGATACGCTTCTGTAATATCTGTATCAACAGGCAATTCAAAGGTAATATAACTAGATCTTTTATCGATAAAAAAATTGCTAACGACACTTACTTCGCGTAAATTTTTTTCAAGCTTTGGACTCAAAAATGGACAATGAAGGGCTTCGTGACCAATGTCTATTCTAACATATTTTTTAGACGTATTTTGTTGGTTATCTTGGGCCTTAGTGATATTAGCAAAACCAACTACACAAACTATTACTAGAAAAACGAATTTTAAACGAATGAATGTTTTCATGATAGCTTACTTTATTATGTAGTGATGAATCAAAATTACAAAAAATGACGCTAAATAGCTAGTTAATAGTAGTTATTTTATTTGTTCCAATATTTTTTTGATATCGTTTTTTATATTCTGACCAATAATTGGATATGCTTTTTCAGGTTTACTGATGGATGTTTTCAATATCTCTATTTCATCAGTAGCAGTAAACTTTAAATCGTTATCCGAGTCGGCTCTCACCTTTAATAAAATATTGTTAGTTGATTCATCAATGTACCAATCAATAAGCTGTGTATTATCGGGTGTAATTTGTATTTTATTTTTACCCGAAAGGTCGGTTATATATACAATTTCAGCATCATCACCATTAATATAACCATCGGCATTGGTATCGTGCTCATGAATTCCTAACAATAAAAACCAATATTTTTTACCTACATATTCTTTCGTATAATAGGGGAAATAAAACTCCGAAAGCAAAGCAGGTTTTTGTAAAAGCAAATGTGTTGAATCTGTTTTTTTGTTATAAAAAATAATGTTGTTACAGTTTGCAAAACTGAGTGCGTAAAAATTATATTTATAACCCACATATCCTCTATTGTATGATTCAGCAGAAGAATAATCGTCAATTGATTTATTCTTGAGCAATCGGTTTTCCTGCTCTTCATAAGAATGCATTCCCAATGGTATTAATAAGTAATTTGTGCTATCTAAACTCATATAATCGCCATATACAAGCAATTGTTTTTGAGCAACTTCATTTACTTTGCTTGTATCGGTTGTAACTAAGCGTAAACCTTCTCTACCATTTTTATTATTACCATCAAACAAAAACAAAATAATAAGAATTAACACGGCTCCTACAATGCCACCTATCACTACACCTAACGCTAATCGTTTCATTTTTTATGTTTTTAATTATTTATTCCTTTACTAGATAACAAGTTAAAGGGAAGTGGTCAGAAAGTTTTTGACGAATTGTTTTGAAGTTATATGACTTGTATTTATCACTATGCAAAATATAATCAATACGAAACGAAGGAAACTTTCCAATATACGTTTTACCAAAACCTACACCACTTTCAACAAAAGCATCTTTTAAATTTTGTGCAATGGTATTGTATGAATACGAAGCCGGAGGGTCATTAAAGTCGCCACAAACAATAACTGAATAAGGGGAGTGTTGAATATGTTCTGCCACTAAATCGGATTGTGAAGATCGTTTAACAAAAGCTCGCTTTAAGCGTCTAATAATATTCTTTGAGTTTTCAAGCTCTTCGGTATTTTTATTGTTTAATATATCGTCAACAAATTTATAATCAACACTACTTAAATGAATTGATTGCAAATGCACATTATAAACCCTTACAGTATCTCCTTGTATTATCATATCGGTATAAATACAAGTATTATTTGAATTATCGAATACAATTTGACCTTTAGCTACAATTGGGAACTTGGTAAATGTTGCATTTCCCCATACTCCCGTACGTTTTGCTTTAGTGTACTCCACATGATAATTTTTTGCATCAACAATGGTTAAAAGTGTATCTAAATTATTATGGATACTATCGCTAGTACGTGTGTAAAAATCCTGAATACATAAAATATCGGGGGTTTCGTCATTCAATAAATTAAAAATACGGCCCCTTGTATCCTTTTCATCATTCCAATTATACACATCAAACGAGCGTACATTGTACGACATTATTTTCACATGTTTTTTTGATTCGTATTGAAAAGAATTTGAATTAAATTGCACATATTTAGTAAGCTGCGAATAGCCCACAACAATAATGATAAACGAATAAAGTGCACGTCTTTTAAATTGAATAAACCAATAAACAATAAATAGCAGGTTAGCCAATACTAAAAAAGGGTAAGCCAAGCCAAAAAAGGCTACATACCAAAAATTTTCGGGACTTACATGAGGCGACAAATAAGAAATAAGCAAACCTACAGCAACAATGTGATTAAAAAACATAGCTATTTTATTAAAAAAATGACGCTTGCCTCTCTTTTTTTTCTTGGTGTTTTCGGGTTGTTGAATGTTATGTGTTGTTTCGGTATTCAATTTGGTCGTGTTATCTTTTTTATAAATGGTCTGTTCAATAAGTCATTCAGTGAATAAACCTCTCGCACATATTTCGATGGTTCGACAAGCTCACCACAGGCTCACTCAATATGACCGCGCGCAGTCAGTCTGAGC
>JBASCV010000282.1:0-4738 GCA_049651825.1 Bacteroidia bacterium | reverse complement strand
GTGTAACGTTGAACCCTGAAGAAGATAAAATGGGTATCAAAGGAAGCTCTACACGTCAGGTATTCTTTAACGACTGTAAAGTACCTGTAGAAAACCTTTTATCTGAGCGTCAAAATGGATTTAAAATTGCAGTAAACATTTTAAATCTTGGCCGTATTAAGCTTGCTGGTGCTGCTGTTGGAGGTTCTAAAGAAATCATCACAAAATCGATCCAATACGCAAATGAGCGTCAACAATTTGGTCGTCCTATTTCTAAATATGGTGCTATTCGTTATAAATTAGCAGAACAAGCTATTCGCACGTTTGCTACTGAATCGGCTACATACAGAGCTTCTCAAAACATGGAAGAAGCAACAAATGCATTAATTGCAGCTGGTATGGACGAAGCAAAAGCAAAATTAAAAGGTGTAGAACAATTTGCCGTTGAAGCAGCTATTTTAAAAGTTCATGCTTCTGAAGTTGTTGATTATGTGGTAGATGAAGGAGTTCAAATTTTTGGTGGTATGGGCTTTAGTGCTGAAGCACCAATGGATCGCTCGTACCGTGATGCACGTATTAACCGTATTTTTGAAGGAACAAACGAAATCAACCGTATGCTTACTGTTGATATGATGTTGAAACGTGCTATGAAAGGCGAATTGGATTTAATGGGGCCTGCTCAAAAAGTAGCTGGTGAATTAATGAGCATTCCTGATTTTGGTAGTTCAGAAAAAACATTATTCTCGGAAGAGAAAAAATACATTGCTAACTTCAAAAAAGCAGTATTGATGGTTGCTGGAGCAGCAGTTCAAAAATTAATGCAAAACTTAGCAAAAGAGCAAGAAGTATTAATGAACTTGGCCGACATGATTATTGAATTGTACGTTTGCGAATCATTGCAATTACGTGTAGAAAAATTGGTAAATATGCGTGGTGAAGCGGCTTGTGCTGAGCAATTAGAAATTATGCGTGTATACATTAACGATGCAGCTGATAGAATTGCTAAATCAGGTAAAGAAGCAATCAACACGTTTGCTGAAGGCGATGAGCAACGTATTATGCAAACAGGCTTAAAACGTTTCACTAAAACTGAAGGAATCAATACTACTGCAGCTCGCAGAGTTATTGCAGCAAAATTAATTGCTGAAAATAAATATTGTTTCTAATTTTTTAGATATGAGTATTGAGGTATGAGTATTGAGATAAACCCTAAAGGTATCTCAAATCTCATATCTCACATCTCAAATCTATATCATGTCACTCCATCTCACATATTACTCTTCCCCTATTGGTATCATTGAAATTACAGGCAATGAAGAGGGCATACTTTCTATTTATTTTGTTGATGCTAAAAAAGATGAATCACCTAATATTCCGGCTGTACTAAAAGAATGCGTTTATCAATTGGATGAATATTTTAAAGGCATTCGTAAGGAATTTGGTTTAAAGTTAAATCCTCAAGGAAGCGAATTTCAGAAAAAAGTATGGAATCAATTGTTAACTGTTCCTTTTGGCAAAACAGCATCTTATCTACAAATATCAAAACAACTTGGCGATAGCAGCGCTACCCGTGCTGTGGGCAATGCAAATGGCAGTAATCCAATTTCAATCGTTATTCCTTGTCACCGTATTATAGGTAGTAATGGTAAATTAACGGGTTACAGTGGTGGTTTGTGGCGTAAAGAATGGCTTTTAAACCACGAAAAAACACTATTATTTGGCAAGCAAGCCGAGTTATTTTAACATTTTTTATTTTCATAATTTATTTTTGTGACTTTTATAATGGATGTGCGTTATGTATATGGATCATTCAAATTATAATGCCATGAAATATATACCTTACTTACTTTGTGTGTTGTTAACAATAAGCATTGTTTTAAACGCACAAAGCACCAAACCAACTGTAAAAAATTCCATTAAAAAACAGCTAGCGCCTGTTAGTTGTGATTGCAAATCGTTAATCAGTATTCCAATTAACCAATCAACTATTTATGGTCCTACCGTTGCACCCATTGGTTATGGCGAATTGCAAGAAATAACAGCTTTTTCTAAATCAGATAAATTAAATTTCGAAAAAGAACATAATTCAGCTTGGTATCTTTTAACTATCAATCATGAAGGAGAGTTAGTTTTTGAAATTACACCTACCGACAGCACTAATGATTACGATTTTTTGCTGTATCAATATACCGATTCCAATTTCTGTGAACAACTTCAACAAAAGCAGTTGATAGCCATCAGGGGTAATCTTGCAAGAAACAATACCAAAGAAAAAGGAATAACAGGGTTAAACGGAGAAACTGATTTTGAATTTTCAGCTCAAGGCGTGAATAACAATTGGTCAAAATCAATACAAGTTAAAGCAGGAAACAAATATGTGCTTGTGCTTGATAATGTGTATCCAAATGGAAACGGACACACTATTAAATTCAATTTTGTAAAAAATGTATCCATTAACGGTACTGTTACGGATGCTGCAAATGTGCCTTTGGCAAACGCAGAAGTGCTGCTTGAAGACAATGACGGTAATACAATTAAACAAATTAATACCGATAATAAAGGAACATACGCCATTGACCTAAAATTAAAAGAAGGAATCAACTATTCGTTATCCTTTTCAGCAGACAGTAGTTTTATTGAAACTCAAATAGTGAATACAAAACTATTATATAAAAAGCCAAATGCCTTTACCGACATCAAAACAGTACTTCCAAAATTAAAAAAAGGAGAAAAATATATCGTAACAAACATCAATTTTTATGGTGATAGCGATGAGCTAATAAAACAAAGCTACCCTTCGGTATATGCACTTACTAAGTTGATGAAAAAAAATAAAAAAATGGTTATTCGTATCGAAGGTCATGTGAATGGTGAAGGTTCAAGAACTTCGGCATCATCTCATCAACTACTTTCAGAGCAAAGAGCAAAAAAAATATATACACTTTTAGCTGAAAAAGGTATTGAAAATGAGCGCATGAGTACCATTGGCTTTTCTGATAAAAAGATGTTATACCCTCATCCGAAAAATGGAACGGAGGCAGAAAAAAATAGAAGGGTGGAAATCAATGTGCTGTCTATCGATTAGCAGGTGAAAACATTACAGGTAAAAATTATATTTTACTACAAAAAGTAAATTACAAATGAATAAAACTTTCTATCGCCAAGCGATATGAATCCATTCCAAATCCGGCAATTGTTCCCTTGCATTTAGCCGCAATTAGTGAGGTGTGACGAAACTCTTCGCGTGCATACACATTAGAAATATGCACTTCAATAACTGGACTTGTAATTGAAGCAATAGCATCTCTGATAGCCACCGAAGTGTGTGTATAGCCACCTGCATTTAAAATAATTCCATCGTAAGTAAAGCCTGTTTCCTGCAATTTATCAATAATACTGCCCTCGATGTTGCTTTGGTAATATTCCAATTGTATGGTGTTGAAACGTTTTTTTAATGTTTCAAAATACGTTTCAAAAGTTTGGGTACCGTAAATACTTGTTTCACGCATTCCTAATAAATTAAGGTTAGGACCGTTTATGATTAATAGTTTCATAGCGTAAAGATATATCAAAATATGTATTTGTACCTTTGTACTCTATAAAATGAATTGGAATAGTTACATAAAAGGTTATAAATCGTTTTTAGCGTTAGAAAAATCGCTATCCGAAAACTCTATTGAAGCCTATTTAAGGGATGTTGAGCGTTTAACTCAATTTTTAGAGTTAAAATCGTTTAACCTAAGCCCTAAAGAAATTGAATTGAGTCATTTACAACAATTTTTAGCTTGGGTAAACGAAGTAGGTTTGAGTGCTGCTAGCCAGGCACGTACCATAAGTGGAATAAAAGGTTTTTACAAGTATCTTTTACTCGAAGATATAGTAAATACCGACCCTACAGCAATGCTTGAAACGCCCAAATTGGGACGCAAATTGCCTGATGTTTTAAATGTTGACGATATAAATGCTATCATAGATGCTATTGACTTAAGCAAATCTTCGGGACAAAGAAACAAAGCGATGCTCGAAACCATTTATAGCTGTGGCTTACGTGTGAGTGAATTGGTGAATTTAAAAATATCCAACCTTTATTTTAACGATGGTTTTATTAAAGTAACTGGTAAAGGCGATAAAGAACGGCTTGTACCAATTGGCAATACAGCAATAAAATATATCAATATTTACATTAATGAAGTACGCTGTCATGAGCAAATTCAAAAAGACAACGAAGATTATTTATTTTTAAACGGAAGAGGAAAAAAACTGTCGCGAGTGATGGTTTTTACAATAATCAAACAACTAGCAAGCAAAATAGGCTTAAAAAAGCACATCAGTCCACACACCTTTAGGCACTCCTTTGCTACTCATCTCATTGAAGGAGGTGCCGATTTGCGTGCTGTTCAGGAAATGCTCGGACACGAATCTATTACTACTACCGAAATATATACCCATTTAGATAGGGAATACTTGCGTCAGGCGATCATACAATTTCATCCACGCTCCTAACATTTGGGATTAAGGATTTAGAGATTTACGAATTGAAAATAAAGGTCAACTTTGATTTATATTGCTAGGATGTTGATTTATAATAACTTAAGCCCTCTTTAATCAATTCCACAGAAGCAGTTTGATTTATTTCGCACTTGCCAATTGTTGAAAGCAAGCTAAAATTAATTTGTCCGTTTCTGTTTTTTTTATCATGTTGCATAAATTCGATAATTCGCTCAACGTTACTTTCTTCAATAGTCAATGGTTCATAAAT
>JBASCV010000281.1:0-2688 GCA_049651825.1 Bacteroidia bacterium | reverse complement strand
GAGCTTAGGCATAGAAGGTCGTATATTAAAATGGTTTTACATAAAAGCAAATGCCTCAAAACATTACCGTTTGCCATCCTTCAACGATTTGTATTGGAATGGAATTGGAGCAAAAGGAAACAGCAATTTAAAACCCGAATCGGGTTGGAGTGAGGAGTTTAGCCTTATTCACAAACATCGTTTATCTCATTTAAGTTGGGACATTACTGCTACAGCTTTTAACAGAACTATTGAAAATTGGATGATATGGTTGCCCAATCAAACAAATATTTGGATGCCCGAAAATGTGCTAAAAGTATGGTCTCGAGGACTTGAATATAAATTAAATACCCTTTATACGATTAATAAATTCAAGCTGCACCTATCGGCAATGTATAACTATGTATTGTCCACTAACGAAGCGGTTGCAGTATACAACAGTACTTCCCTGAAAAAACAACTCATCTATGTGCCTATTCAAAATGCACAAGGAAGCGTAGCTCTTTTTTATAAAAACTCTTCCATTACTTATGTGCATACCTATACAGGCTATCGTTATACCAGTTCAGATAATCTCAATTATCTGAAACCATTTGATATAGCCAACATTAGCATTGCACAGCATTTTACCACACCAAAAACAGATTTTAAACTATACGTACAGATAAATAATGTTTTTGGTAAGGCATATCAAGTAATTGCCTATCGCCCAATGCCATTACTTAATTATCAAGTAGGAATTTCAATCAATTTTAATAAACCCAATAACAAAAACCAATAACACAAAAACATGAAAATCAAACACTTATTAGTAGCCACTTTTGCTATTGCAATAGGCTTTAGCGCTTGTAAAAAAGACGAACCAAAACCAGAAACTCCTTCACCAACTCCTTCGGCTTACGAAAGCGGTGTGTTTGTTACCAATGAAGGACCTTATGGAAATGGAACAGGCACAATCAGTTTTTTTGATAAAACAAATTCAACAACAAGCAACGATATTTTTCAATCAAAAAACGGTTACCCTTTGGGTAACATTGTTCAATCAATGTCGATATACAATAACAAAGGTTATATTGTTGTGAATAATGCGGGCAAAGTTGAAACGGTTGATGCGGCTACATTTGCAAGTGCGGGTGTAATTTCAGGATTAAATAGCCCTCGTTATTTTTTAGGTGTAAATAGTACAACTGGCTATGTTTCGGAGTGGGGTGCTAATGGTATGACGGGAGCAGTAAAAGTGGTTAATTTATCAACAAACACCGTTACATCAACCATTGCAACCGGCAAAGGTGCCGAAAATATGCTAAAAGTGGGCAACAAAGTATATGTTGCTTGTGGTGGTGGTTTAGATAATGATTCTATTGTAAATGTAATTGATGCACAAACTAATATGGTTATTGATACAATTGTTGTTGGCGCAAATCCCAAAAGTATGCAATTAGATGCCAACGGTAAAATATGGGTATTGTGTGCGGGGCAATGGGATATAAATTACACCATGCTTGAAAAAACAGGTAGTTTGGTACGAATAAATCCTACTAACGATAATGTTGATTTATCTTTGCCTTTAGTGTCTGCCTATTCACAACCGTTTAATTTGGTAATAAATGCGGCTAAAACTAGTTTGTATTATACATTTGATGGTAAAGTGTTTACACAATCGGTTAATGCTAATGTATTAAACACAACAGCTGTAATTAACCGTAATTTTTATAGTTTAGGCATGGACGCTGCAAATGATTATATATATGGTGGTAATGCAGGTAATTTTTCTTCCAATGGCAATGTTATCCGTTACACAGCTGCTGGTGCTGTTGTTGATAGTTTTGCTGTGGGTATAATACCTGGTGGGTTTTGTTTTAAAAACTAGTAGTAGTTGATACACAATTAATAGCTTATTATTCTCATAAATTCTTATTTTATGATTTGTGAGAATAATAAGCTATTTTTATGAAATGTAACAAAAACTACACAATGCTAGCGGATTTTGTTAGGCTTTTTTAGTTTTCTAACACATATAAGAAATTTTGCCATCACTGTGAGAAGCGTTACCTTGCGAAACGAACCGAATATAAAATGAATATTGACAACGATTTATTTAAGAAAGAATCTGAAAGGTTTTTATCACATCTGAAAGAACATGAAAACAATAGAATTCTTTTTTCTGCTCCTTTTGGCATAGGTAAGACAACCTTTGTAAAACAGTTTTTTGAGAACGCAGAGGTTAAACCAGCTTTTAATGTTTTTCATTTATATCCAGTAAACTATTCAATTGCCACTAGTGAAGATATAATAAAGTATTTAAAATTTGATTTGATATACTCAATTGTTGACAAGAAAATTTTATTAGAGGAACGCGATTTCAATCATATAGGAGGCTTGAAACAAATATTAAAAGAAGACTTGCATAAAGTGCTTGCCCCTCTTTTATTATTTGTTCCTAAAGTAGGGAAGGATTTATTTGATATTTATAAGGAATTGGACAAGGTGAAAGAGCTGTATTTGCAAGCTTGTGCTATTAATACTACTGATGAAGCCACAAAATTTTTAGAATACATTATTGAAATACAAAATCAATCTGGTGGCTTATATGAGATTGATGTATATACTAAATTAATTAAAAATATCCTTTTACGAATAAAAGATGACGGAGAAACTAAAAAACAAAATATTTTAATTATTGACGATTTAGACAGAATAGACCCTGCT
>JBASCV010000280.1:0-5565 GCA_049651825.1 Bacteroidia bacterium | reverse complement strand
GCACTTAAGTTAGCATCATCATCAATTTTAGCAAATACAGTGAAAATGTCAGCAAAACCACCGTTAGTAATCCACATTTTTTGTCCGTTAAGGATGTAGTGTTTTCCATCGGCAGAAAGTGTAGCACGTGTTTTTCCTGAATTAGCATCAGAACCTGCACTTGGCTCAGTTAAGCAATAACAAGCTTTCCACTCGCCAGAAGCCAATTTAGGAATGTATTTTGCTTTTTGCTCTTGGTTACCGTAGTACAAAATTGGCAATGTTCCAATTCCTGTGTGTGCCGAAATAGCTACTGCAAATGAGTGTCCTGCACCCAATACTTCGGTTACAAGCATTGACGATAAGAAATCTTTACCAAAACCACCAAATTCTTCAGGTACTGAAATACCTAACAAACCTAGTTCACCAGCTTTGTTTAATAGGTCTTCCATTAAACCTGGCTCTTGTTTGTCGATACGGTTAAGGTTTGGCCAAACATTTTGTACTAAAAAATCTTGGCAGCTTTTTGCAATCATTAATTGCTCTTCATTCCATTCTTCTGGAATAAAAATATCATTTGCATCTGTTTCTTTGATAAGAAACTCTCCACCTTTAAGTGTGTTTGTTTTTTGAGTTGTTGTTGACATTTTGTTTGTTTTTTTAGTATTAGGTATCAAGTAGTAAGTATCAAGACTGGTAGATGGACTTTTTTAATCCATTCAACATCTTTTGTACTGTTGACACCCTTTCGGTTAATAATTGAGTTTGTTCTTTTGTTATATAATTAAATTCATTTGATAATAATAATTGAGTTTCAAGTTCAAAACAGGAGCCTAATGCAATAGCCCAAAAATGATTAAATTCTTTTTCTGAATTTCTGCCTGCCCCCTCTGCAATATTACTTGGGATAGAGATAGAGCAACGATTCAGTTGTGATATTATTCCAAATTTTTCTTCAGAAGGAAAAGTTTTGGTAGCAATGTATACTTCTTTTGCTAAAGCCATTGATTCTTGCCAAACTTTTAATTCTTTAAAATTATGCATAATAAAATCTTACTACCTGATACTTACTACTTGATACTAGTTCATCATTTCAAACACCCCAGCAGCGCCTTGTCCAGTACCAATACACATAGACACAATACCGTATTTTTTGTTTCTGCGTTTTAGTTCATTGAACAATTGTACTGATAATTTAGCACCAGTACATCCCAATGGATGACCTAATGAAATAGCACCACCGTTTACGTTTACAATCTCAGGATTTAAGCCTAATTCGCGAACAATTGCTAATGATTGTGATGCAAATGCCTCATTCAATTCAATCAAATCAATTTGTTCTAAAGTAAGATTTGCAAGTTTCAATGCTTTTGGAATAGCTGCTATTGGCCCAATTCCCATAATACGTGGAGGAACACCAGCAACAGCATAACTTACCAAACGTGCAATTGGTTTTAAATTGTGCTCTTTCATGAATTTTTCGCTCACCACCATAACAAATGCTGCACCATCACTGGTTTGTGAAGAGTTACCAGCTGTAACAGATCCTTTTGCATCAAATACGGGTTTTAATTTTGCTAATGCTTCAACAGTGGTATCTGCACGAGGTCCTTCGTCAGTATCAACGATAAAATCACGCGTTTTCTTTTTGCCTGTAGCTTCATCAATGTAAGTTTCAGTAACTTTTACT
Organism: Bacteroidia bacterium; assembly: GCA_049651825.1. GTDB lineage: Bacteria > Bacteroidota > Bacteroidia > 2-12-FULL-35-15 > 2-12-FULL-35-15 > 2-12-FULL-35-15. The sequence goes on along the minus strand of JBASCV010000280.1, from coordinate 3,896 downwards.
GGAGCAATATCATCTTTGAATTTTCCTTCAGCCAACGCTTTTACGGCTCTTTTATGAGATTCAAGTGCAAATGCATCTTGGTCTTCTCTACTCACTTTATACTCTTTAGCAACAGCTTCAGCTGTTAAACCCATTCCCCAGTAATAATCAGGGTTTGTGATGGCAATAGCAGGGTCAGGAACAATTTTCCAACCACCCATTGGGATTAAGCTCATGCTCTCTGCACCACCAGCAATAATACAATCAGCAATACCAGACGAAATTCTGTTTGATGCCATAGCAATGGTTTCTAAGCCCGAAGAGCAATAACGATTTACGGTTACACCTGGTACTTTGTCGGTTTTAAAAGCTTTCAAAGCAATAAAACGAGCCATGTTCATACCTTGTTCTGCTTCAGGCATAGCACAACCAACAATAAGGTCGTCTATTTCTTCTTCTTTTACACTTGGCACAGCGGCCATTAATTTTTGTATAACTTGTGCAGATATTTCGTCAGGGCGAGTGAAACGAAAACCACCTCTGTTTGCTTTACCTACTGCGGATCTGTATCCGGCTACTATATATGCGTTCATGTTTAGATAGATTTGAGATTTGAGATATTAGATATGAGATTTGGGGTGTGATTATTGGAAAACTAAATATTCCAAAATCTCAAATCTCATATTTCACGTCTCACATCTGGTTTGTTAATGTATTTTGAAATTTATAAGTCATTTTTTGTATTTCTTCAATCTCTTTCAACATAGTTTGAAGTATTTCATCTGAAATCAAATTTAATTTATTGGAAATAATTAGTTGTGTTTGTAACTCATAAGATGAACCATTTGCAATGCCTAAAAAGTGGGCAAATTCTTTATTTGAATTTCTGCCTGCTCCTTCTGAAATATTTGAAGGAACCGAAACTGCTGCTCTTCTTATTTGTGAAGTGAGCCCATAAACTTCCTCTTTAGGAAAGCTTGCGGTAGCCTTGTACACTTCAACCGTAAGGTCAATAGCTTTATTCCATATTTTAAGTTCTTTTAAGTTGTGCATCTTTTTTAGTCTTGACATTTGAGATATGTGATGAGAGATAAAAAGTATGGTTTCTCAAATCTCATATCTCAATACTCACATCTAGTTTCTCAAAATTTTACCTCCAGTAATAATTGATTGAATACGCTCCAATGTTTTTTTCTCAGTACATAACGATAAAAATGCTTCGCGCTCTAAATCCAATAAATATTGCTCACTTACAACTGTAGGAGCAGATAAATCACCACCTGCAAGTACATAAGCTAATTTTTGTGAAATTTTTTCGTCATGCTCGCTAATGTAATTTCCTGCTTTCATTGTGTTTGCACCAAGGTAAGCTAAACCTAAAGCTTGTTTACCTAACACACGAATATCTTTACGTTGTACTGGTTGAGTATATCCAGCATCAGCTAATTCTAAACAATTTGCTTTAGCTTCAGCTAACAAACGGTGACGAGAGGTTACAATAACATCTTTACCTTTACGCAAATAACCTAAATCAAATGCTTCAGCAGCAGATGTAGATACTTTTGCTTGCCCGATAGTTAAAAAACGATCGCGGAAGTTGTTTAACTCCACATCGCCATCTTGTAACTCATCTGATAAACGAACCGCAAACTCTTTGCTTCCGCCACCACCCGGGATTAAACCAACACCAAATTCAACCAATCCCATATAGGTTTCAGCATGAGCAACTACTCTATCGGCATGTAAGCTCATTTCGCAAGCACCACCTAATGCTAGGTTGTGAGGCGCAACAACAACTGGAATAGAAGAGTAACGAATACGCATCATTGCATTTTGAAATGCTTTAATTGCAAAATTCAACTCATCATATTCTTGTTCTACAGCCATCATAAAAATCATTCCTACGTTGGCACCTGCACTGAAGTTTGCACCTTCGTTAGAAATTACTAAACCTCTGTATTCTTTTTCAGCAATATCAATTGCTTTGTTGATGCCTTCAATTACTTCACCACCAATAGAATTCATTTTTGTGTGGAACTCTAAGTTGATAATGCCATCGCCAATATCAGTAATGGTTGTACCACTGTTTTTCCAAATGGTTTTGTTTGCACGAATGTTGTCTAACAAAATAAACGATTCGGTTCCTGGTATTGTTTTGTATGATTTTGAAGGGATATCATAATATTTTTTAGTACCATCTTCTACTTTGTAGAATGAAGTGGCACCACTAGCAAGCATATCATAAATCCATTGCGCAGGTTTGCTACCAGCAGCTTCCATCGCTTTTACTGTTTCAGCAACACCTAAGGCATCCCATGCTTCAAATGGTCCTAATTCCCATGCAAAGCCGGCATTCATTGCAGAGTCAATTTTATAAACTTCGTCTGTAATTTCAGGAATACGGTTGCTTACATAGTTGAATAAACCATAAAAAGAAGCACGGTAAAAATCACCTGCTTTATCTTTACCTGCAAGTAACACTTTCATTCTATCGCGAATGTTGTCGATAGTTTTTGTCATTTCGAGTGTGGCAAATTTTACTTTTTCAGATGGTTTGTATTCCAATGTTTTTAAATCCAACACATGAATTTCGGACTTTCCGCCAGCAACTTTTACTTTTTTGAAAAAGCCTTGTTCTGTTTTGCTTCCAAGCCATTTATTTTCAACCATTTTAGCTACATAACCAGGAATTTTAAATTGCTCGATAGCCTCATCTTTCGGGCAAGTAGCAGCTACACCGTTGGCTACGTGTACTAACGTATCTAAACCAACAACATCACATGTACGGAATGTAGCTGATTTAGGACGCCCTAAAACAGGACCCGTCAATTTATCAACTTCCTCAACAGTTAATCCCATTTTTTCTACCAAATGGAACAAACTCATAATCCCAAACACACCTATTCTATTCGCTATAAAGGCTGGAGTGTCTTTACACAATACGGTAGTTTTACCCAAAAACAATTCGCCATAGTGCATCAAAAAGTCAACAACAGCTTGGTCGGTTTTAGGACTAGGAATAATTTCTAACAAACGTAAATAACGTGGAGGATTAAAGAAGTGAGTTCCGCAGAAATGTTTTTGGAAATCTTCGCTTCTGCCTTCAATCATCATGTGGATAGGTATACCCGAAGTGTTTGAAGTAATTAATGTTCCTGGTTTACGGAATTTTTCTACGTTTTCGAAAACTTGTTTTTTGATATCTAAACGCTCTATTACCACTTCGATAACCCAGTCGCACGAAGCAATATTTTTCATATCATCTTCAAAGTTACCTGTAGTAATACGTTTTGCGTACGACTTACGGTATATTGGCGAAGGGTTTGATTTTAAAGCAAAATCAAGCGCATCGTTTACAATTTTATTACGACTTTTTTTGTCGGCAGCTGCATCTTTTGGTACAATGTCGAGCAATAGTACTTCAACGCCAATGTTTGCAAAATGGCATGCAATACGGCTTCCCATAACTCCAGAGCCTAATACTGCTACTTTTTTAATGATTCTGTTCATGTTATTTTAGTTTAATGAATTTACTATTTAAGTTCTACTGTTAATGATTTTTTACGTTTATGTTGTTGTTCAGCAAGTTGTGTTATTTCGTCAATGGTATTGAAAAAAGTTTGAATGCGCTCTTTGCCAATTTTTTCTTCTACAAGGCTGTTAAATTTACGAACAATATTTTTAGCAAGCTCTTTATTTTCGCGCCCTTTTTCGGTTAACAATATTTTAACTTTACGTTTATCTGTTATATCCGTTTTTCTGATAATCAAGCCCTCTTTTTCGAGCGTTTTTGTAATTCTCGACAACGAAGTTGTTTCCATACCCAACTTTGGTGCAATGTCAGATGCAAAAGAGCCTTCTTTACTATCAATATTTAACAAAAAATAGCCCATTGCTATTGTGCCACCATATTGCAT
>JBASCV010000279.1:0-11083 GCA_049651825.1 Bacteroidia bacterium | reverse complement strand
AGTGGATCAGGTGGGGCAAACGAATAATTTCGATAATATGGACATGGGAATCTATTGTCTGTTATCTGGTCTAAGGGTTTATAATACAAATTTTAAAAATATTACGGGGACTAGTGGTAATGCTGGTCGTTGTATTGCGTCTTATTCAAATTCATCAGTAGAAAGAGCTTTAATTGTTGGTGGAAGTGCTAATGCTTATCAGAAAAATAGTTTTATTAATTCTTCCACTGGAGTTTATGCTTCAGCCAATATGGAAGTAACGATTAATTCCAATATTATGAATAATTTAACTACTGGAGTTTCTATTAATAATTGTGGTTATATAGGAAATGTTATTAATATTAGTGGCAATACAATTGATGATTGTTCTACAGGTATTTATACAATCGATTGTAAAAACAGTACAAATCTTTTCGTAGTTGGAAACAATATTAATCTAGCAGTGCCTACAATTAACTCTAAACCAAATAGTAAAGCTATCAGTATTGTAAATACTTCCATTAATACATCGTCTTCGCTCGTTCCACTTATTGGATTTAATAATATAAAACGTGTTTCTACTGGTATAGAGGTTACTAATTATGTTGCCCCAAGTATTCAAAATAATAATATTACTGCATTAAGTGATTTAGGTGCTGCAATTTCTTCTCATGGTATCCTAGTTACAAATTGTCCAGCCTTAAATTTGAGAACAAATGTTGTAAAAGGAATTGGGGCTTCTTCTTGGTGGATGAATGGTATACGTGTAGAATCTGGTTGTGTTGCTTCCGTTGTCTTATATAACTCAGTTGAAGATATTGGACGAGGATTATTTTTTGGAGGATGGAATATCGCTACTGAAACTGCTAAAAATAACATGAAAAATAATTGGGATGGATTTTTGCTTAATTGGGGAGTAATAGGTTATCAGAATGGTAGTTCTGCTTCTTGTAAAGCAACTGAAAATAAATGGGAGGGGACTTTTTTAAATAGCCATATTTATTCTTATTATTCTGATGGCACTCAGTCAACTTTTAATTTGTATGGAAGCCCTTGTAATACTTCAAGCGGTCCTTGTATGAATCCTAATAATATTACTAGCTTGGTAACTCCAACATCTAGTTCTGGCTACACTGCTGTACCTACACCTGTATGTCCTTCACTTTCAGGCAGGAGTATGGATAGTAACAAACTCAATCAATTTGTGAAAATAGCTAAAGATGAGTATAGCTTTCAAGGATTTAACAATAATAATGAATCTGTTCAATGGTGGGCTAAATATTCTTTATTTAATTTGATGCAATTCGATACAACTTTAAAAGAAGATGCTGAATTGAAATCATTTTGGGATAATAATTTAGATAATAATATTGGCAAATTATATCATTTAAATGAGTTACTAAATTCTGGAAATGTAAATACTATAAATGCTTCAATTAATAGCTTGAATGCAGAAAATAATATTGAACAAAATTTGAAAGATGTATATTCTATAACTATATCTAATCGTATTAACAATAGTCTTAATAACAATGAAATAAATAAATTACGGTCAATAGCAAAATTATGCCCATACGAGAGTGGTCCAGCTGTATACAATGCTAGAGTTTTGCTTGCAACAGTTGATTCAACAACTTATAAAAATGTTTGTGAAATAGTACCATATGGTAAACATAAAAATATGTTAGAGGTAGCACAAGGTATCGATGTTAACAATATTGTTGTATTTCCAAACCCTACTAATGATAAGCTCAATATATCTGTTCAATTAGAAGAAGAACAGCTAGCAACAATAAAAATATATGACCTTGCTGGTAATTTAATGCTTATTGATACCTTCAATAGAAATAACAATAGTGCAGAAGTTTCAGTAGCAATTCTGAATGAAGGAATGTATATTTATAAGTTGAATATAAATGATGAGAATGTTAAAATAGGTAAATTGATTATCACTAGATAAGATCCTTTTTTTTATAAGATTGAATAATTTAAGTAGTTAAAAAAGAGTTAAATAATTTCTTTTGCGATAGACAGAAGAGATAAGATGAGGCAAAAATGAAAGCAGAACCAAGGACCATACTGCGCTTTTTATTAGAGTATTTTGATATCATAGTTGATTTGTATGAAATACAATCAAAAGGTGGTGTGATAACACGTGAAATTTTAAGTGAAATTACGTCAAAACACAACATTGATATTAAGGTACAGTTGGTAGATTATAAAATATTAAGCGCAGTTAACGATAGTTACGAAATACGTACCGTTTATTTTAATCTTATTGAATTTATACAGAGCGAATTTAAGCCGATGTTGCCGGAAACAATTGAGAAATATCATGTTTCCATTTCAGAGCTATTCCGTAAGATAAAAGAAAACATTAATGGCGATAAAGTTATACTCAATCAGCGTTTAACGGAATTGGCGAATGAAATTCGTACGTTTTACGAAATGGTGGAGAAAAATACCATTAGCTTGTTGAATGAAACACGTGAGTTGAAAGCTAACGTAAAAAAGATTGACTACCGTGAAAAAATAGTACGTGCTTCGCGTTGGATTGATGAGTATATAATTCCGTTGAATAAAATCTTAGATATTAATCATAGTTCGTCAATAGCCAATAAATTATACGATGTATCGGAATATACAAACCGTTATCGTTTAACTACAGACGAAGAAAATACCCGAGTTTTGTTTGAAAAGCTCTATTTTCAGTTAATTCAGGTGAATGATAACTTGTTGCGTCAATCAAAAATTTTAACCACTGAGTTATTGCCTTTGATTGAACGTATTCGTACGGAGTCTATTATTTTAACTGGTTGGATTACTTTCTTAAAAAATCCATACCGACAAAAAGTACCTCGTATGATGGAAACAAAGAGGTCGCATATTTATTCGAAGAGTACATTTTTTAATGCAGCTGAAATTTTTGAACAGTTTAAAAATGATGTTGATGTTTATTTTGACGATGAGGTTAATGCAGACGAAAAATGGATATTTGATAAAGAATACTACACCACTAAATTGAAATCAAATTTACCTGTACAGGATTTCTTTAAATGGTGTAATAAAACATTAAAAGAAGATTATCAAAAAGTAGAAATTGAAAAATTCTTTGCACTAACTACCTTGGCTTTTGATGAAGATATTGAAAGAGATTTTGGTGCTAAACCTGAGTTTGAAAAATTGAAAATAAACGATTTAACATTAACGTATCCTAAAATAACAATAAATAAACAACATGGAATTTCCTAATCACCATCGCCAAATAGTAGAAGATTTAACTAGTGGTAAATTTATTTTACCTACGGAACGTACTTATTCGGTATTAAAAGAAAATGAGCAATCATATAACTATTTTTTTAAAGCATCTTTCAACTACGAATTAAAGTTAACACAAGACTTTGCTTATTTAGTTTCGGATGAATCAAACGAAATGTTATCGCGTGATGTTTGTATTTTTATTGCTTTATTGAGCTATGAACTTGACCGCGATGGTAAAAACTTTCTTGAGCGTATTCAGTTCAGTGAATTTGAGATAGAAGAGATTGAAAATTATTTTACAAATTCTTCATACATTGATTTGATTCTTTCTAACAAGCAGTTGAAAGATGCTGAATCGCGTAAAAACTTTATTAATACAATGAATAGAAGAAATATTATTGAAAAAACTGGCGATAATAGGTTTGTGTTTACTTCTGCACATAAGTTTTTTATGGATTTTGCTGCAGATATTGTAAAATATGAGAACGCTGAGAAAGAGTAATTTTTTTCTATTTATTTATAACGTAAAACGCCCTAAAATTATTTTTTAGGGCGTTTTACGTTATAAATAAACAAGTTCTTCTTAGCTCAAAATTTCAAGGCTTTGTTTTACAATTTCGCCCATGCTTTTACATTTTAAAAATGCTGGGTTGTTGTAATGCTTAGCTAATTCTTTTTTTAGATTATCAACTTTATCGGGCAATGAAAGTGTATCTGCACACATTGCATCCAATAATCGGTTGGTTCTATTACGTGCACGCTTCACACGTTTCGCCATCAATGTACGTTCTTCCTGCTGGTATTGTTCGTAAGTTTCGGCATTTAGTAGCTTTAGTCCAATATCAACATAATACTTATTTTCCTTAAAGTATTGAGGCATGTATATTGTTTTACGACCTTCATAGCATTGTTGGTCAAAATCAATGGCTCTAAAGCGGTATTGAACATCATCAAAATCGGCAGTAACGTCAATTACAAAATTATATGCACGCATATCGCCTAACAAACGTACAAAACAGCGTTCGTTAAATTTAACAAACTCTTTTGCCATACGTACTTCGTTAAGTTCCATCCATTGATAATCTTGCTTGGTAAACAAATCGCCAGGTATGCCCACAATGTGCTCTTCAACAAGCGTGTCGTTATCCACCATGAAATTAATACGGTTGGGCGATAATAAATCTTCTAACTCTAAACCATAAACACGCGATGCATCAGCAATTTTTACATAATAATAATCGTGATTATCATTATATTGATTTACAATGCGAATTCGAAATGGTTTTGAGTTACCAAACGGACAATAGTCAACTCTATCCACTTGCAAATGTTCCATCAACGATTCATTGCCATCAAACTTCATCATGGCATACATTTTCACCAAACGGTGATGTATGTCTTCCATTTCAGATGGTTGAAACAACACGGTTTTCCAAAGGGTGTCTTTGCCGTGTTTATCTTTTTGCGGAATGGTAGAAAAATAGCGCAACAATTCGCTATAGGTAAATGGAATTTTAACCAAACGATTATAGGTAAACAAATACCCTTTTAAAGCTTCGCTAATAGGAAAAAATAATTTCTTTTTAGAAATAATGTTTGTATCCATTTACTAAAAATTACTAAAACTCCAATGTACCTTGTGCTTCTTCTGAATTACCGTCTTTTTTCTTTTTCTTTTTTTCTTCAGAAGGCAATTTTATTTCGGCATTTATCATTTGATCAATAGAAAGCAACGATTTTTCTGGTCCTTTTTCTGGTGTCGTTGATTTTTTTAATGCTTCTAAAGGAGATAATCCACTTTCTTCAAATTCTTCTAAAACGTCATCTTCAATTGGCACTTCTACTGGAGGCAATAAATTTATTTCTTTAACTTTTGAAAATGAAAGTTTATTACCTTTTGCTTTGTAACCTTTTACAGCAATAAAATCAACTAAATTGATTTGTTCGTTTGGTAGTTCTTTATCTTTTACTTTGCTAAACTTTAATTCAACAATTGGTGTTGCTTCGGATGTTACTAACTCTAATCGAGAACCTTCACTTTCACTTATGAACAGTACTTTTTTATCGCTGCTTTCAACCATAAAACGTTTTACAAAATATGTTTTAGTTTCGCCATCCAAATAGATTGCTGAAAGTGCTTTATTAGGGTTCCACTTTTCAATCATCACCATATCCTGCTCAAAATGGGTTGTTAAATCAAAGCCAGTAAGTTTATAATATCCACTTTGAGTAACAGTTAAAATTTTATCATCAGGTGCAAAACTGCCAAGGAAAGTCCCTCTTTTATCAGTATTTAAGCGTTGTACAGTATCGTCAAACCAAATATCGAGTGCGCCTAGTGTTGAAAGCCCTTTTTGTTTTAACACAATTTTTTTAACGGCATATTTTGTAACAACATTGCCCATTGAGTTACGGCCTTTTATTGCTAAGTCGGCAAAGTTTAAATCCCATTGTACTTTGCGTAAGCCTGGCAATGGTTTTAATTGAACTTCAACAATTTCTGATTCACCGTTTGGATTGGCTGTAAAATAAAGTACTTCCGAGCCTTTTGTTCCTTTTGTCAAATCATATTGTTTATCGCGTGTAACACCAGTAACAGGGAATCGTTTCATAAATACAGCTCCACTTTTACCATCGCGATATACCATGTTGTAAATGGTGCGTTCATCGTTCTTTTTATAAACGGCAATGTGAATCAAATCTTTACCAACAAATGCTTTGTCTTGCACTTTACTTACTGTCATTGTTCCATCTTTTCGGAAAACAATAATGTCGTCAATATCCGAACAATCTGAAATAAATTCATCTTTTTTCAAGCCATATCCAGCAAAGCCGTCTTCACGATTTACGTATAGTTTTTCGTTAGCTATTACAACCTGTGTAGCAACAATGTTTTCAAACGATTTTATTTCAGTTTTACGTTCACGACCAGCACCGTATTTCTTTTTTAAATTTTTGAAATACTCAACAGCGTACTCAATAAGATTTGCTAAATGATGCTCTATTTCTTTGATACGCGCATCTAACGCTTTCATTTTTTCATCCGCTTTTGCAGAGTCGAAACGAGTAATGCGTATCATCGGTATTTGCGTCAACTTCTCATAATCATCGTTGGTAATTTCGCGAATAAATTGTTTTTTATATTTTGCAAATCGCCCATCTAAGTAACCGAATAATGTTGGCTTATCAGAGTATAATTTAAAGTCGATATACATTTCATCTTTAATGAATATTTTTTCTAAAGATGCAAACATGTATGATTCTTGCAATTCGCCTTTTTCAATTTCAAGCTCACGTCTTAGTAAATCAAGGGTTTTGTGAGTCGAAATTTTAAGCATTTCATTTACACCAACAAAGCGCGGTTTGTCATTTTCAATGATACAAGCGTTTGGCGAAATAGATACTTCACAGTCAGTAAATGCATACAATGCATCTATTGTTTTATCGGGCGAAATACCTGGTACAAGGTGAATAACAATTTCTACATTTTCGGCAGTGTTGTCTTCAACTTTACGTATTTTAATTTTTCCTTTATCGTTGGCTGCAATAATGCTATCAATCAACGAACCAGTAGTTGTACCAAATGGAATTTCGTTGATAACCAATGTTTTTTTATCAAGTTGTGATATTTTAGCACGTACACGTACCTTACCACCTCTCAAACCATTGTTGTAGTTAGAGAAATCGGCCATTCCAGCCGTTGGAAAATCAGGAAGTATATCTGTTTTTTTGCCACGTAATACAGCAATTGAAGCATCAATTAATTCATTGAAATTATGAGGCAACATTTTACAAGCCAAGCCAACAGCAATACCTTCAACACCTTGAGCAAGTAGTAATGGGAATTTTATTGGAAGTGTTTCGGGCTCTTTGTTACGCCCGTCATAGCTTGATAACCAAACGGTAGTTTTAGGATTAAACACAACATCTAAAGCAAATTTCGACAAACGAGCTTCGATATAACGAGGGGCAGCCGCACGGTCGCCAGTTAAAATATTGCCCCAGTTTCCTTGAGTATCAATCAATAAATCTTTTTGCCCCAATGCTACCAATGCATCACCAATAGACATGTCACCATGTGGGTGATACTTCATGGTGTGTCCAATGATATTGGCTACTTTGTTGTAGCGTCCGTCATCCAACTCATTCATTGAATGTAAAATTCTACGTTGTACGGGCTTTAGTCCGTCTTCAACATAGGGTACAGCACGTTCAAGAATTACGTAAGAAGCGTAATCCAAGAACCAATTTTGATACATTCCTGAAACATGAATTACATTGTGCAATTCATCACCATTTAACTCTTCGTTGATATTTTCTTCGTGGTTCATATATAGTTTAATTCCTTATTATTGTTATTCAACAGGTCGCTCCTACGGAGCTAACTATAATTTATATGTTGTTTGTTTCTACAAACAGGTTGCCTCTATGAGGCTTTTTAATTATTTTGCTTTTGTCATATCAATTTTCTTCAAACAGGTCGCCTCTATGAGGCTTTTTAATTATTTTGCTTTTGTGATATCAATTTTCTTCAAACAGGTCGCCTCTATGAGGCTTTTTTTATTTTCTCGATTTCTATTTTATAAACCTAAGTATTAATGCTCCAGCGGAGCATACTGTTTGTAGATTAAACAAATAAAATCTTTTTTAGCTCCGTAGGAGCGACCTGTTTATTCAATCCATTCAAACAAATATTTTTCATCATACATTATTTCAAATTTATTCAAGAAATCTAAATATTCTTCTTTAAAATTTTTCTTTTTATGATGGTCTTCCTGATTTAAAATGTATTTAACAACATCATCTATTTGACTTCTCGAATATGAAAAAGCACCAAAACCTTCTTGCCAACTAAATTTACCTTGAATCCATTCTTGTTCATTGATAAAATTGGATGAGCCAGCTTTTATATCTCTTACCAAATTAGATATTGAAATAGAAGGTGTTAATCCAATAAACAAATGTGTGTGATCTGGCATACAGAAAATCGATAACATTTTTTGTCCTCTCTTTTGAACAATTCCTGTAATGTATTTATGCAATTCTTCACGATTGGATTTTGCAACAAGGTTTTGTCTTCCTTTTACGGCAAAAACAATTTGAATATAGATTTGCGAATAGGTGTTTGCCATTTTACAGGTCGCTCCTACGGAGCTTAATTTTTTATGTTATTTGTTTTTACAAACAGGTCGCCTCTACGAGGCTTTTTTGTTATTTGGTGTTTCTTTTATAAATATAGATGCTCCTACGGAGCTAAATTTAATGTTTATACCTTTTTTTCTAAAATATCCTTCAAAACCATTGATATTAAAGGGTTGTAATTCTGCAACAACTTGTTCCAGAATTGGATATTTTTTCATTATTCGCTCTCCACCAAATCTTTTTCTACTTTCAAATTCTCGATAATAAAATCTTGGCGTTCGGGTGTATTTTTACCCATGTAATATCCAAGCAATTCAACTATACGGTCTTTACCAATAATGATAGGGTCTTTGCGGATATCCTTTCCAATGAAATTTTTAAATTCGTCAGGAGAAATTTCTCCTAACCCTTTAAAGCGAGTTATTTCGGGCTTTGCACCTAATTTGCTAATTGCCGCTCTGCGTTCTTCTTCGCTATAACAATAAATGGTTTCCTTTTTGTTTCGTACACGGAACAATGGTGTTTGTAAGATATACACGTGACCATTTTTTACTAAATCAGGAAAAAATTGAAGGAAAAAAGTAAGCAACAACAAACGGATGTGCATACCATCCACATCGGCATCAGTTGCAATTACGATGTTGTTGTAACGTAAATTTTCAATACCATCTTCAATGTTTAAAGCCGCTTGCAACAGGTTAAATTCTTCATTTTCATAAACAATTTTCTTTGTTAAACCATAAGCGTTCAATGGTTTACCTTTTAAACTAAATACGGCTTGTGTATTTACATCACGTGTTTTTGTGATAGAACCACTAGCCGAATCTCCCTCACAAATAAACAATGTGGTATCGAGTTTACGCTCATCGTTTGATGTCTTGTGAATACGACAATCACGTAACTTTTTGTTGTGTAGATTCGATTTTTTTGCACGGTCGCGAGCAAGTTTTTGAATGCCTTGTAAATCCTTACGTTCGCGCTCACTTTGCTGAATTTTTTGTAAAATAGCTTGTGCCGTTTCTGGATTTTTGTGTAAGAAATTATCTAATTCCGTTTTTAGGAAATCACCTACAAATGCTTTTACAGATGGACCTTTAGGACCAATTTCTTGAGAGCCTAATTTGGTTTTAGTTTGCGATTCAAATACAGGTTCCTGCACTTTTATACTTACTGCAGCAATAATTGAAGTACGTACATCAACTGCTTCAAAATCTTTTTTGAAAAACTCACGAATGGTTTTTACAACAGCCTCACGAAAAGCACCTTGATGCGTTCCGCCTTGTGTGGTATGTTGTCCGTTTACAAACGAATAATACTCTTCGCCATATTGTTGGTTGCTATGTGTCATAGCCACTTCAATATCGTATCCTTTTAAATGTATAGTAGGGTAGAGGATAGCGCCATTAATGTTCTGGTTGAGCAAGTCAAGCAAACCATTTTCCGAATAAAATTTTTGGCCGTTGTAGTTGATGGTTAAGCCTGTGTTTAAGTAGGCATAGTTCCACAACATTTTTTCGACATACTCGTTGATGAAATGGTAATTACCAAAAATAGCTTCATCGGGGGTAAATGTTACCAATGTGCCTTTACGGGCATCAGAAGCAACAATTTTTTCCTCTTTTGTAAGATTACCTTTGCTGAATGTAGCTTCTTTTGTTTGCTCATCTCTAAACGATTGCACTTTGAAATAGCTCGATAAAGCATTTACAGCTTTAGTTCCCACACCATTTAAGCCAACCGATTTTTTAAATGCTTCCGAATCGTATTTTGCTCCTGTATTAATTTTAGAAACAACATCAACTACTTTACCCAGTGGGATACCACGTCCATAATCGCGTACGCGCACTGTTTTGTCTTTTATTGTAATATCAATGCTTTTGCCATTGCCCATTACAAACTCGTCAATACAGTTGTCAATCGTTTCTTTTAGGAGTATGTATATACCATCATCAGGTGACGAACCATCGCCTAATTTTCCAATATACATACCAGGACGTAAACGAATATGCTCGTTCCATTCCAGCGTACGAATGCTGTCTTCGTTATATTTTACTTGTTTTTCTGCCATTTTAAGTATCAAGTATTTAGTATCAAGTATCAAGTAATAATGCTCAAAACAATGTCTTGATACTAAATACTTGATACTTAATACTGATTTTAAACATTAAATCTAAAGTGCATCATATCACCATCATTTACTACATATTCTTTGCCTTCAACGCCCATTTTACCAGCTTCTTTGCAGGCTACTTCCGAACCTAAAGTTATAAAGTCGTTGTATTTTATTACTTCGGCTCTAATAAATCCTTTTTCAAAATCGGTATGAATCACGCCTGCCGCTTGTGGAGCAGTCATGCCTTTGATAATTGTCCAAGCTCTAACTTCTTTAACACCGGCCGTGAAGTAGGTTTGTAAGTTCAAGATGCGATATGCCGCCTTAATCAATTTATTTACGCCAGGTTCTTGCAACCCCATATCGGCTAAAAACAACTGACGCTCTTCGTATGTTTCTAATGCAGCAATTTCAGCCTCCATTTGAGCTGTAATAATAAGCACTTCGGCACCTTCGTCTTTTACAGCCTCTTTAACCATATCAACGTATTTATTGCCTGATTTTACAGATGCTTCGTCAACATTGCAAACGTATAAGACTGGCTTTATTGTTAGTAAACAACAATCAGCAATATGTACCATTTCATGT
>JBASCV010000278.1:0-18001 GCA_049651825.1 Bacteroidia bacterium | reverse complement strand
CCACGCAAACCTGGCATGAGTAGAGATGACCTTATTTCTACCAATGCAGGTATTGTAAAGGGAGTAACTGAAAATATTTTAAAATACTCACCTAATGCAATCATTATAGTGGTTTCCAACCCATTAGATGTGATGACATATTGTGCATACCTTACTTCAAAAATTGATTCGAAACGCGTGTTTGGTATGGCAGGTATTTTAGATACAGCTCGTTACCGTGCATTTTTGGCTGAAGAATTGAATTGCTCTCCCAAAGATATTCAAGCAGTATTAATGGGTGGTCATGGCGATACAATGGTTCCATTACCTCGCTATACTACTGTTGCAGGTATACCCGTTACTGAATTGATTGCTAAAGAACGTTTGGATGAAATTATTGAACGTACTAAAAAAGGTGGTGGAGAAATTGTTAATTTACTAGGTACATCAGCTTGGTACGCTCCTGGTGCTTCGGCAGCTCAAATGGTTGAGGCAATTGTACGTGATCAAAAACGTATTTTCCCAGTATGTGCTTGGCTACAAGGCGAATATGGCTTAAAAGACATCTATTTGGGTGTACCCGTTAAATTGGGTAAAAACGGTATTGAAGAAGTAATTGAGCTTAAACTAAATGCTGAAGAAAAAGCACTTTTAAATGAATCGGCAAAAGCTGTAAAAGAAGTGATGAATGTTTTAGACGCAATGAACGCTGCAGTTGTAAAATAATTCAGTATAAAATACAAAAACTATTCAAAAAAGAGGTTCTATCTGATGGTAGAACCTCTTTTTTTATAGCGCGCAAACGAAATTTGATATGGAATAGATTACTCGACCAGTTTGTTTATCTTTTTTCGCTAAAAAACAGTACTTTAGTGCAAATTTAGTTAATCATTAATTATACGAAGCATTAGCACATGGCAATTTTAGGCTCAATACTGAAGCGAACATTTGAACTTACTGAAAAAATGCCTAAGCTACGTAAAGTAGATGGCTACAAACAACAAAGTAAAGTACTCCGAAAACTGCTCACAAAAGCTGAATTTACTGCTTTTGGCGAACATTATAATTTTTCGAAATTATTGAGTGAAACAGATATTATTCCTGCATTTCAACAAACCGTTCATACCCACGATTACAACTCCATTTATAAAAAATGGTGGCACCGTTCAGTAAATAATGAAGCGCATGTTTGCTGGCCAGGAAGTGTTAAATACTTTGCACTTAGCTCTGGTACTTCCGAAGCAGCAAGTAAATATATCCCTATTACAAGTGATATGTTAAAAGCCATCAAAAAAAACAGCATCCGTCAAATACTTTCTCAAGGGAGATTTAATTTACCTAAAGAACATTTTGAAAAAGGAATGCTGATGCTTGGTGGTAGCACACACCTTAACTATAATGGAAGTTATTTTACAGGCGATTTAAGTGGTATACAAGCCAAAAACATCCCCTTTTATTTTCAATATTTTTACAAACCAGGCAGACGTATTTCAAAAGAACGTGACTGGGACACCAAACTAGAAGAAATCACAAAAAATGCTAAAAACTGGGATATTGGTATTGTTGTAGGTGTTCCGGCTTGGGTTCAAATATTATTTGAAAAAATTATTAAAGAGTATAATGTAAAAACAATACATGATATATGGCCTAATTTAGCAATATATGTACATGGTGGAGTAGCTATGGCACCTTACCGAAAAGGGTTTGACAAGCTCATGGGAAAACCCATTATGTATTTTAATACTTATTTAGCATCAGAAGGTTTTATTGCTTATCAGGATAGACAAGGAACCGATGCCTGCCGAATGGTTTTAGACAATGGTATTTTCTTTGAATTTGTGCCCTTTACTGATCGTAATTTTGATGCCGATGGTACCATTGTTGATAATCCAGAAACATACCACATTGGAGAAGTAAAAGAAGATGTTGAATATGCATTATTACTAACTACGTGTGCTGGTGCTTGGCGTTATTTAATTGGAGATACAATTAAGTTTACATCGGTTGAACGTTATGAAATAGTAATTACTGGCAGAACAAAGTTGTTTTTAAGTTTGTGTGGCGAGCATCTATCGTTAGATAATATGAATAAGGCTGTAGAAATTGTTTCGCAAGAATTAAATATATATATAAAGGAATTTACTGTAGCAGGCATAAATTATGATTCGCTTTTTGCACATCATTGGTATATAGGAACTGACGACAATGTAGATAAAGCGATTTTGCGCAAACGTATTGATGAAGTTTTAAAAGAATTAAACGATGATTATGCAGTTGAACGTACCGCAGCTTTAAAAGAAATTATTGTAGATGTGTTGCCTAGCCAAGTATTTTACGATTATATGCATTCTATTGGAAAAATAGGTGGTGCATTTAAATTTCCACGAGTACTAAAAAGTAAAAAAATAACCGACTGGGAAGATTTTTTAAAAGCAAGATTAAAATAGTAATAAATGATTTTAAAAGCCATATTGCAAGGTTTTATGTTGGGTTTTGCACTAGCAATACAACCTGGGCCTTCCTTTTTTACGCTCTTGCAAACAAGTAGTAAAAAAGGATTTAAATCGGGTTTGGCACTTGCACTTGGTATATTTATTAGTGATTTATTTTGTGTTATTTTAGCTTACTTAGGTATTGCACAATTGTTCGATAACTCAGAAACACGTGTGTTGGTAGGATTAATTGGTGGCTGTTTGTTAATTGGGTTTGGTTTGTTTAGCCTATTGAACAAGAAAAAACATTCGGAAGAAATTGCTGTGGAAATTAAAGCAGTTAACATTCCTCTTTATATTACAAAAGGCTTCTTTCTAAATTTATTAAACCCTTCCGTTATCTTTTTGTGGATATTATGGGTAGGCGCTATAAGCTCTAATAAAGAATATACTCAATTACATGTATCGTTGTTTTTTATCACAACACTTGGTATTATACTATTTACAGATATTTTAAAAGCATATTTTGCAAATAAAATTAGCAAACATATTAGCGACAGCATTTTAAGAAAAATAAATATACTACTGGGTATTATTCTTATTGTTACAGGAGTAATATTTATTTATAAAGGAGTGTTTTCTGAAGGATTATAAAAATTACAATTCAATTCAATCCTTTTATATAAAATTAAAAATTGCCTGCGAAAGCATATTATAATCCACCTTTTCAAAAGCATGTTGTGTGTTAGGCAATACAAAAAGTTGAGCATTTTTTAAACTACGATACATTGCTATCGTTTCATCTAACGATACCATAGTATCTTTATCGCCAACAGCTAGTAAAACGGTGTGTTCAATTTGTTGTAAATCACTTAAAGTTAAGGAAGGTTTTATACCTAATTTAATCATCATTTCTGCGGTTTTATTCAATACCAATTTCCAATTATCAGCACCATGCATGTACTCTAACTTTTTAGCAAATGATGGCACTTTTTCTAAAATTTTATCGGGGTTAATCATTGCGGCTTCTTTGGTAGCGGTTTCAGAAGTCCAATTAAATTTGGTAGCCAATGTAAAAATTTTCCCGACTCTATCAGGATGATATTTAGCTAGATACAATGCAACGTATCCTCCCATACTATAACCAACAATATCAATTGCTTTAATTTTATTGGCATCTAACCAATCAAGCACATTTGTTGCAAAAAGAGCGATGCTAAAATCATCAACAGGTATAGGCGTTCCGCCATGACCCGAAAAGCGAATGGCTGTTACTTTATACTTTTGATTTAAGAATGGGGTAAATTGTTCAAACTGATTAGCAGCACCTATAGCACCATGGAGTAAAAGAAGTTGTTGCATATCTATTTATTTTTTAGCTCGATTAAACTATTAATACGTCCACTCGTTTCTGCTTCTGTCATACACATCTACAGAAAAGCGAACACCTGAAGAGAATGGATAATTATTTGTTTTTCCTTCAACAAAAAACACACCAAAACGTACCATTTCTTTGAAAATTCTTACACTTTTTTCAATTCCTAGGTAAGCTTCAAAATACATCAAATTATTTTCTTTAGAATATAAAAAACCACCGCCAGCCGATTCGGATAGTTTTAAATATTTCATGTATGGTATTTTATTAATTAAGGCACCATTAAAACGATGAAAATAATGACCCGCATAAAAACGATCAATAGTTATATAACTTTTTTCAAGTGATTGAAATGATGATAAAGGATTAGCAAAAAATGGGAAACCTACACGTGGCTGATACTTATAATCAATTTCCTTAATAACTTTTGTATTGATAAATTTACCGGTGTACAAACGCATTTTAGAAATGCCAAGAAACTTAAAATCGATATCCTTAGAAATTGAATATTCCAAATAATCAAAATTAATAGCGCTATTGAAAATAGTTGGTATTCCTTTTTTGTAGGTTACTGTAAATTTAGGATACTTTGAGCCTAATATAATTTTTTCGTACGGTTCGCGAATGTATTTTTGGGCGGGTGTGTAACTGATAAAATTAGTTATATAAAATGCATTATAATGATCAAAATCTATTGGTTTTGCGGTACTATTATCAAATAATAAATTAGTAAGCGTATCATTTTGTATCTGACTAATTGATTTTCTACCTGAATATTCAGCCCTAACTCCCCAAACAAAACCATTAAACAGTTCTGTATTGTGATTAAGTGCAAAATGTTCGTTAAGGTAATAATTTGAGGTACGAAAAAAAGCTGTCCACGTATCACTAGCATTTACTATATCATAATTGCGGCCAACTTCTACGCCCCAATATGACCGAGAAAAAGGATTATACAAACCTGATACCGAAACACTTCCGTTCATATCTTTATTTAAAATTCCGTAACTAGGATTTAAGACAACTGCAATTGTTTTTTTGTTTTTAAACTTTTTTTCGCCACCTAAATAGTAATTGATACGTGCCCCTCCTACTCCAATTGGCTGAATACTTGTCCATAAAGGGGCAAAAAATATTCGAAGTTCTTTTTCTCTGTTATAATGTGTTTGTCCGAAAAGTGTAATTTTTGCAAACGTAACTTTATTTTCATCTCTATCAATAGAATCGAGGTATTGTTTGGACTCGTGAGCAACTTTTATACTATCTTCAATACGTATAAATTTCAATTCTTTTTCGCTAAGAGGTTCTTTTCGTACTTGTTTCCAAAAGGTTGAATCTTTTTCATACGCATCAAGCTTTGTTGTGCTTACTTCATTTTTAAAATGTTTCTTAGAAAACTCTTTTTTATCATTATAATTCTCATAATACACTACAGTACGGCCTGACGAACCGCCTTTTTTGGCGCCCATTTTATAATCGAAATTCATTCGATTTATTCGATACATCGAATCACTTTGAGGTACAAAAACCGCTTCCATTACAAATGAACTGTATTCGGAAAGTTGGTATTTAGGAAAACTAAATTTAAAACTACGCAAAGCGTATATAGAATCGACAACTTCCATTTCACCTGTAACCAATGAGTTTGCAAACATGTTAGGTTCAACCTTAATTATGAAAATACGCTGTCCGTTTTCTTCAAATACTTTTAATGTTTTATATTTATACATAACTAAACCCGAAGTACTTAATGGCGATTGTATAGGCATTTCGGACACTGAGGGACAATAAACTGCATTTTGATAAAAGTTGAACTCTCCTTCAGTTGCGCTCAAATAAAATAGACCATCAATATTGCCACGTGTTTCATAACCAATACGCTCTTCTTTAAGTTTATCAGGGTATTCATAACTTTTTTTAATAACAATTTCAGCCATGTTTAATTTTTCATAGCTCATCAGAAAAGCTTGTTCAACAGCTTTTAAACTATCCGATTTCATTTTTTTACTTTTTTCAGCTAGCTTAATAGAGTCTTTATGTGTAAGCACCTTATTGGCAAGTTTAACACTATCGCGTGCAAAAATTTTATGTTTTTTAGCTACTTTGATGGAGTCGGAATAAGTTGTTTTTTTTGTAGCCAAACTATCTTTTACTTTATTTTCAGCAGCCAACTTTAACGAATCGTTGTAGCGCTCTATTTTTCGGATACTATCTTTTTTTGAAACGTATTTATTCTCACTTTCAACTGCTTTTATATACAAATCGCACTCATAAGCAGTATTTATATACTTTCCTTTATTTTTAATTACTTGTTGTACAATTCTTCGAGCGGGGTCGTTATATTTTGCACTTACTTCAACCTCGTTTAATAAAAACTTATTTTCGGCCAAAATAACATTTAAGGTTACATTTTCATTTTTAATAATCACATCTTGTTTGTAGGTTTCATAGCCTAAACAGGTAAAAATAAAAGTATATTTACCATTTGGAATTTGTAATTTATATTCGCCTGTTTCGTTTGTAACGGCATTAACTACTTGGTCTTGTACATTTACAATTGCATAAGGAATAGCTTCCATTGAAAGGCCTGCAACCTTACCTTTTACAGTATATTGTTGAGCTTTCCCTATTAGGAAGAAAAAACATACAAATAATATGATAAAGAAATTACGAACCAAGTTTGAATTGTTTGATATAGTTACTAATTTATTTTTTTAAGCAATTCCTAATGCAAGTAAAACAGAAAATAATATAAGCATAAATGCAACAGTGTATTGTAATGTTTGTATAGTTATCTTTTTTAAAAATTTGTTACCCAAATAAGCTCCAGCAAAGGCAGATAGTGTTGCTACTATCAATAAATTATAATTCGGTAGTTGTGATACAACTATACTATTTTTAGTATATATAGCTAAACGTGCTACATCAATCATACATGCAATGGCAACACCTGTGGCAATAAAAGTTTCTTTAGATAAATTTGCTCGCAACAAAAATGCCGAACGTAAGGCGCCTTGATTACCGGATAAGCCACCAAAAAATCCACTCAACGCACCACCTAATGGAATGTATTTTTCATTGAATTTTAAATTAGAAAGTTTTGGTATTATTTCAAACAAGCTAAAAATAATTAATAGCAAAGCAATAATTAATTTTACAGGTGTAATTTCACGTAGCTTACCCCACAAATTGTATTGAGCAATTGGACTAACATCGGATAAAAAAGTAAGCATATAAGCTCCTAACAATGCAAATATAATTGCAGGCGCACCAAAACGAACAATTATCATTTTATCTATATGTTTACCAACGAGTATCAGCTTGAATATATTGTTTAGAAAATGAACAATAGCAGTAAGTGCGATAGCGATATCGAGTGAAAAAAAAACTGCAAAAACGGGAGTAAGTAATGTCCCTAAACCAAAGCCCGAAAAAAATGTGAGTCCAGCTCCCAAAAAGGCGGTAAGGCATATTACAAGGTAATCCATAGTATATTAGTATATGATTAAACAAAAAAAGTTATGCGAATAAACATCCACATAACTTTAATCAACCTTTATTTCAAACGCATTAAACAATCCTTTTCAACAATCGTAATCTGTGTGAATAATCTTTTTTCTCATTGTTAAAAATACCTTGATGGTCGAAACCATCAATACGTACTTTGCCCGAAGCATGTATTATTTTATTGTTGTCCATTACAATACCAACATGTACAATTCGTCCTTCATCGTTATCAAAAAAAGCTAAATCGCCAGGCTCTGCTTCCTCAACAAAACTCAAGGTTTCGCCTTGTTCAGCTTGCTGATAAGCATCGCGCATCAATTTTATTCCATTTAATTTATATACTGTTTGTGTAAAGCCTGAACAATCAATACCTAAAGGACTTTTACCTCCCCATAAGTAAGGAGTATTTAAATACATCATTGCTGTTTCCAATATTCCCGATTTAGGAAAAGCCATGCCAGCACTAATGTATTCACCTTCATAGGTATAACTTTGATTTTCTAAAACACACTCATTGGTATCAAAACCAGGTAATGTGCTCCCCATAACAATAGGAAAATGCCACGCTGTTTTGTTGTCTTTAATCAATTGAATCAATCCATTAGCATAATATGCTTCGGTAGCATTCAAAATATCAAATGTATGTTGTTCAATAGGCAAAAATTGTTTCTTGTCAATCCAGCCTTCATAATCATCGTAAGCAATTTTAATGCGCACCCAACTGCCTTGCTGCTCAAGCACCGCAAAATGCTCGCCAAACAATAGCTGAGTAACCATCTCACTTTTATCAGATGGCTCGCGCCTAACAGGCACTACACTTAAATTACAAACTCCGAACATTTATTTGGATGTTGGATATCAGATGTTGGATATTAGATTTATAACCGTCTAACATCCAATGTCTAACATCTAATTTTAAACCAATTCAATAACAACAGCCGATCCGCCACCGCCACCATTACAAATACCAGCAGCACCCAATTTTGCGTTATTTTGTTTTAATACATTAATTAACGTAACTATTATACGAGCTCCCGAACAACCCAATGGATGCCCCAATGATACTGCTCCACCATTAACATTTGTTTTAGAAGCATCAATATTTAACAACTGCATATTTACCAAACCTACAACCGAAAATGCTTCGTTCAACTCAAAATAATCAATATCTGAATTTTTTAACCCAGCTTTATCTATTGCCTTTTGAACAGCAGCAGCAGTAGCTGTTGTAAACCACTCAGGAGCTTGTTCAGCATCGGCATAAGAACGAAGAATAGCAATAGGTTTAACGCCTAACTGTTGTGCTTTTTCTTTGCTCATTAATACCAAAGCCGCAGCACCATCATTCATTGTTGATGCGTTGGCCGCAGTAACAGTACCATCTTTAATAAAAGCTGGTTTAAGCTCTGGTATTTTATCGAATTTTACATTTTTATACTCTTCATCTTCTTTAAAAAGAATAGCATCGCCTTTACGTTGAGGAATTTCAACGGGTACAATTTCGTCATTGAATTTACCAGCAGCCCAAGCTGCTTGTGAACGTTTATACGACTGAATAGCAAAAGCATCTTGGTCTTCACGAGAGAATTTATATTCTTTAGCACATAACTCTGCTGCGTTACCCATTGGATAGTTGTGGTAACAATCTGTTAAACCATCTTTCGCTAATCCATCAATCATTGCTACATTACCATATTTGTTACCCCAACGCATGTTTTCTGAATAAAATGGCACTTGACTCATGTTTTCCATACCACCAGCAACAACAACATCTGCATCACCACAAATAATGCTTTGTGCAGCAATAGTAACCGATTTCATACCTGATGCACACACTTTATTTATTGTTGTACACTGAACATTATCGGGCAAACCAGCATATTTAGAGGCTTGACGAGCAGGTGCTTGTCCCAAATTAGCTTGTAATACACTACCCATATAAACTTCCTGCACTTCTTTCCCATCAATACCCGCCTTAGCGATAGCTCCTTTTATAGCAGTAGCTCCCAATTTTGTTGCAGAGATACCAGCTAATGAACCTCCAAAACTCCCCATTGCGGTACGTACCGCAGATACAATATACACTTCTTTCATAAGTAAATAATTTGTTTTTTTTAATTGTCTTATGAAATACGCCAGTTTGAAATTTATTTTCTTTTACTGTTTGTGTTTATAGCAAACATGGCTATTTCATTTGTAAATAATTTGTTTTTAAATTGTCATATGGAATGCGCCTGTTTGAAAATAGTATTCATTCTTTACTTTTCGAAAACAGGGCTATTTCATTATTTATTTTTCTGTTTAGTTAATTATAAAATAATACTCAAATTTAAGGTTATTCAATGATTATATCTCGTTTTTTTTGCCGACTTTTCAACAATAAAATGGTGAATTTGGTGCATAAAATTATTTTATTATTCCACTCCCCCCAACTTCATTGTGAATAAAACTGTGTACAAAAACATGCTAACACGCCCCAAAACGCACAAATACTAATTAATTTCGCTAGCACTTAAAGGTAAAAAAGGTGAAAAAACTAATTTCATATATCCGTCACAGACATCCCGAAGTATATAAAGTTTTGTTGGTACTTATTGCAGTTACTGGCATTGTATCGGTATTTCCTAAACAAGGCAAATTTAAATATGAATTTCAAAATTTAAAGGGAAAACCCTGGCATCATGACGATTTGATTGCTCCTTTTGATTTTGCCATAAAAAAATCAGCCGAAGAGCTTGCAAACGAAAAAGCGGAGCTTATCAAAAACTCAAAACCTTATTTCAAATATAATTTCAATGTTGTAAATGAACGTAAATCCCAGTTATTTAAAGATTTAAAAGAAAAATGGGACGATAGAAAAAATAAAAAAAATAAAGACCGTACCATTGCTTTTGCAAAAAAAGTAATTGACTCAATATACAGTAAAGGAATAATTGAACAAACAGATATTATAGAAAATAAAACAGCCGATTATTCTATTTATGTACTCTATAATAATGTAGCTGAAGAACATGAATTACGCGAATTTTTCACAATCAATTCGGCATACGAATATCTACAAGAACAAATAAAGCTAAACGCAAACTCTACTGATGTAAACTTTGTACTTCCCTTGCTTGAAAATGCAATAGCACATTCCCTTTCATACGACAAAACAACTACAGATAAAGTACTTCAACAAGCGCTAGAAGATATATCGCCTTCGCGAGATATTTTATTAAAAGATCAACGTATTATATCAAAAGGCGAAATTATTGATGCTGAAAAATTTCAATTACTACAATCCTTAAAATGGGAATACGAAGAACAATCGGGTGGTTCAGGAAGCTATTTTTTTATTTTAATTGGTCAAATTTTAATCATCACGCTATGTCTTATTCTTTTAATAATATTTTTAGCCGTATTCAGAAATGATATTTTTTTGGATAATGCAAAAATCACGCTCATACTTATTCTTATTTTTTTACAAGTATTAATGACTGTATTAGCTGTTGAAAGCCAACGATTCAGTATTTATTTATTACCATTTTGTATTTTACCTGTTATTGTACGTGTGTTTTATGATACACGTATTGCCTTATTTGTGCATTTAGTAACAATTTTAATTGTTTCTTTTATGGCACCTGATAGATTTGAATTTGCATTTTTACAATTGGTGAGTGGCATGATTGCTATTTTCAGCTTTGTAAATATGCACAACCGTTCACAAATTTTTATTTCAGCAGCCCTCATATTTATAACTTATAGTATTGGATATACGGGTATCACTATCATTCAGGAAGGAGGTACAGATGTACTTACGTGGTACGATTATGCTTGGTTTGGTGTAAGCGCTTTATTAACCCTGTTCTCCTACCCACTTATATTTTTATTCGAAAAACTATTTGGTTTTGTTTCAGATGTATCATTGTTAGAATTATCGGATACAAACAATCCATTATTAAGAGAGTTGGCTTCACGCGCACCTGGCACCTTTCAGCACTCATTACAAGTTGCAAACTTGGCAGAAGATGCTATTTATTCTATTGGTGGAAATGCACTTCTGGTAAGAACAGGAGCGCTTTATCACGATATAGGTAAAATTGAACTGCCAATGTACTTCATCGAAAATCAAGCAAATGGAATTAATCCGCATGAAGATATGGCTTATGACGAAAGTGCAGGAATAATTATAGGTCATGTTATAAAAGGTATAGAAATTGCTAAAAAAAATAATTTGCCAGAGCAAATTATTGATTTTATTCGAACACATCACGGAACAACAATTACAACTTACTTTTATCGCTCTTTTCAAAACGAGTTTCCAGAAGAACATATCGATATAGAAAAATTTAGATACCCTGGTCCGATTCCTTTTTCAAAAGAAACAGCAGTGCTTATGATGGCCGACTCTGTTGAAGCAGCATCGCGTAGCTTAAAAAAATATGATGCTGAAAGCATTGATAATTTAGTGGAACTGATTATCAATAAACAAATTGAACAAAATCAGTTTATTAATGCAGATATTACGTTTAAAGACATTAATAAACTTAAAAAAATATTCAAAAAAAAATTGATGAATATTTATCACTTAAGAGTTGAATATCCAAGATAATTTTTAGAAAAATATTATATCGCCTCTAAAATCAATGGCATCAAGTTACATACCTTTCGCACATATTTCAATGGTTCGACAAGATCATCACAGGCTCACTCATACTGACCATTCGCAGTAAGTATGAGCTTGTTTAAGGCTGTGAGAAAGCTTTTTCTTATTTCTTTTTCTTAAATCAAAATAGAAACTACGGAGTACTTAACGATACAGGAATAATTTTACCATTCATAAAGTGATGTGCTTTTAATGAAAAATCGGCTATAAAAACAGCCATTTTATCAGCTGTAAGCGGAGCGATATAACCAGGAAACGCTTCATTTAACATCTCGGTTTGAGTAGCTCCTATTGTTAAACAATTAAAAGCCGTATTTGTTTCTTTAAATTCCTCTGCTAAACACTCAGTTAAACATGCTAGAGCTGCTTTACTTGAGCTGTAAGCCGATAAGCCAGCAAATTTAGCACTTCCCTGAAAACCACCCATACTGCTAATATTTACAACATGGCTTTTAGTATCTTTATTCATTAATGGCATCAATTGCTGAATGAGCCATACATTGGCAAACACATTTACTTTATACACATATTCTAAATCCCGAGAAGTTATTTCACTAAAAGGTTTATTTACAATTGCCCCAGCATTGTTGATTAAAACATCAATTCTATTGATACTGTTTTTAATTACAGGAATAAGCGCTTTTATTGCTTCTTCTTGACTTATATCGCAAGGTATAGCAATAACGTTTGCGTTGGTATTCTGTTTTGTACATACTGAAACCAATTGCTTTAATTTCTGTTCATCACGCGAAATAGCTATAACGGTATTTTGAGCATCGGTACTCAATAGTTTTACCAATTCATAACCGATGCCTCTGCTCGCTCCTGTAACAATAATATTCATAATAAGTACGTTTTTATACTTTCAAAGAAACGCAATTTTTATTAACTTTACCAAACAGTTATAACAAATAAAACTGATTAACAAACTGTAATTAATTTATACCTTGAAATTGAAATTAAAAATAACGCTTGTTAGTATTGGCATACTTATATTTAGCTTTAGCTTTGCACAAGACAGTTCAATGGTTCGCAAGAAAAAACCGAAGCCCGATTTTATGGATAAACTATTTTGGGGTGGTAATTTTGGTTTACAATTTGGAACTGCTAGTTTTGTAGAACTATCGCCATTGGTAGGTTATAAAGTAACACCTAAATTTTCGTTAGGTGTAGGAGTTACTTACCAATATTATAGCTTTAAAGATCGCTTTTATAATTTTGAAACCAATGTATTTGGTGGTCGTGTTTTTAGTCGTTATTTATTTACAGATTACCTCTTTGCACATGCGGAATACGAATATTTAAACCTTGAAGCATTTGATTTTGCTACACCACGCAGAGTAGATGTTACCAGTATTTTGGCTGGTGGTGGGTACGTTCAACGTATTGGCCCCAATGCAGCAATAACAGGATTATTGCTATATAATTTTACAGAATCGTATTACACACCTTATACAAACCCTATTATTCGTATTGGAGTTAATTTAGGATTTTAATTTTGGTGCTCCTCAAGCGGCAGTTTTGAAAACACTATTGTTAAAATACCTGTAGCTATTACTTTTGTTTTTTTAGGTTTAATAACAACTCTTCCGTTGAGTTTATCTTTCACTCCTTCTATATAATACCCTGGCTCCCAATCAAGTATATCCATAACTGCATTCAGACATTTCCAATGAATTGCATCTAACTTATAAGCATTTTCCGATGAATGATAATATGCAGGCACTCCATTTAACATAAGCAAAGGCGTTATATCTTTATAATAAGGCTTACCATTTTTGAGAATTTTTACTCGAATACGAACGGTATCGGTAGTTTTATCACCTAAATCACTAATGGAAATAGATACTTTGTTTTGAATGTGCTTATTATAATCGAAAGGGGCAATACATTGAAAACAATGTTTAGGTTTAGGCAATATAACATCTTTAGTAGAATAGCTTATTGGAGCTTTTTTACTATCATTTTTAAATTCCGTAAAATTCATTACAGCTGTTACGGAAATAGAATCTAATTTAGCTTTACCAACTTTAATTGTTCCGCGTACAATAGTTGTATCTTGCTGTGCATGAATAGCTAATGCAAAACACATGAAAAATAACCATTGTATATATTTTAAAAGCAAGTTCACCAAATTATTAAAGGGGAATAAAGAACTTGTTTAAGTTTTATTCGATTTATAAGTCCTGCGCTCATTTTTATACAAGCTCAAAATAACTGCGCAAATAGTCATTTCAAGCTTGTCGAGAAAGTGAGTCGCTTTATAAAAGCTGGCTTTAAATATTAAAAAAAGCTTTCATTTCATCAATATTTTTAAATTTTTGTTCCACTTTATTCAGCATTATATTACTAAAGGGAACATTTTTTTCAATACCTGAAAATTGTTCTGGTTTAAGCCAATACAATATACCATTTTCAACTGTCCATAATATATTTTCCGAACTAGGGTTATAAGAAAAATTGAATACTGGATTTTTAGAATATGTAAAAATTCCATTTTTTGCCTTATCTACTAAATATACGTTGTAACATTTTAAACGACTATCATTTTCGTTATTGAGTTTAGCTGTACATGTTACGCCTTTAGGATAAGCCAACGGATTATCACAGTTATATATTCCAAATCCACTAACAGCAAATAAACGTTGTACTTTTTCGGAGTTATCCATTAGTTTAAATTGATTTTCTTCTCGCTCTTTCCATTTACGTTCGAGTTCTTCTTGTTGCTGTTTTAATTTGGTTAATTGAGCTTGATATTCATGTTCAATTTTAGACTCAGCTACTTTTCGTTTTTCAAGTTCACTCGTATAGTTTGTAAATTTTTCTTGAAATACGGCTAATGCTTTTTCATAATTTTTGCCTTCAAACACAGGATACACTACTAAATCATATTGTTTTGAGGATCTTTTCAAGGTCAAAATATAATTTTTTCCTTTATCTGCACCTTCTTTTATTAAAGCCTCATCCCAAGTTATATTATACATAGAGCTGTTGAAATTTTTATTTTCAGCACCTACCTCAAATAACACATCTTTGTATATCGCCAATTCTGGGTATTCTTTGGCATCTACATCCAAATCAAATGTGTATTTATTTTTTTTAGCTTCTTGAGGCTTTAAAGGCTCTTTTGCTAGTGTTGGTAATGCTTTTAATTTAACCTCTTTTTCTTCTTTTATAATTTCTTTTTTAGTTTCAATTGTTTTGTATTCAGGCAATTCTGTTAATGAATTAGATTTTTTAACAGCAATCTTTTCAGTAGCTTGAGGTACAACATTCACCA
Organism: Bacteroidia bacterium; assembly: GCA_049651825.1. Taxonomy (GTDB): domain Bacteria; phylum Bacteroidota; class Bacteroidia; order 2-12-FULL-35-15; family 2-12-FULL-35-15; genus 2-12-FULL-35-15. Next base: position 2,780 of record JBASCV010000278.1, on the reverse strand, counting down.
CTTTATCTTTTCCTAAACAGGCCCAATTATTAACTACTGTATCCAACTTATACAAATTATATTTTGTATCACTATAGTTAGATGCTAGCGCTATGTTAATTGATTTTTCGGGTGCTACAGCCAACTTTTCGCTTCCTTTAAAAGCATTTATTTCCAACATTCCTGCCGATTCAAAGTGATAGCGTACACCTGCACTATCATAGGTCATGGGTATTCCAGCAACAAAAAAATCAACAGGATCGTGAAACTCTCTATAATGAAGCTCCACATCTCCTTTCACTAATTTTCCATTACCATCTATAAAACTATTTTTAGGTATAGTTATTTTTGAACCTGTTTTAAACTCAAGTGTAGCGCCTTTTTCGGCATTTACTTTATAAATAGTGATTGGCACATTTAGTTCAACTAAAGGAGGATTAACACATGGTTTAGCTTGCTCATTTGCATAAAATTCAGCTAAAGCTAAACTATCAGCAATTGTTTCTGTAGCGACAACTGTTGTATTTGTTACTTCGGGATCTTTATTTTTCAATAAAAATGCAACAACAACTGTAGCTATAACAACGGCAAATGCACCAGAAAAGAACCACGGATTTTTAAATAAAGGTTTGCTCATGGGCGTATGCTGTTTTAAAATTGAATCAAAATTTTTACGTTTCACTATCTCATCTGAACTAATTTCAGGTCGATTGATGTTTATTTTCTTTTTCATTGTGTTTATTTCTTATATTATTTAAGTATTTTTTTCAACTTATCTAATATTCTATATGTTTTAACTTTAGCATTATTCTCTGTAATTTCAAGTATTTCAGCAATTTCTTTAAACCCTCTTTTTTCAAAAAAACGCATTTCAATCAATTGAACTTCTTCTTCTTCAAGCTCTTCGGCAATTATTGCTACTATTTTGTCATGATAAAATTCAATTTTACTTTCTTGAATTTCCTCTATAATCGTGTAAATACTAACCGAATCAATATTTATTGCATGCTGCGTTTTTTGATTACGAAACATTGTATTGATTTCGTTATAAGCAATTCGGTACAACCATGATGCAAAAGGAACACCTTTAAATTGGTATTTATGTATATTATCCAAGGCTTTTAAAAACACTTGTTGCGTTACATCAAAAGCCATTTCTTTATCATCCATACGCTTATAGATGAATCTGAATATCGATTCATAATACATATCATATAACACTGCAAAATTTTTTGGATTTTTTTTAGTAGCCTCTATATATGCTTGTTCATTTGCAAGCTGAGTAGAACCAACATGATATTTTGATGTTTCAATCATAAATTACCCATTCATTTCATTGTAATTGTCAATAGTAATGTAAAGTAAAGCAAGATGTTTATTTGTATAACGTAGAACTAAAAAAAAGATACAATAATTAAAAAAAAATAATTTCATAGGGGAAATGTATCTAATGATGCGACAATTTAAAATTTAACCTGCCATTTAGAGAACCTAAAAAAGATTTGATTCAAAATCAATTTATCGCAACTAGTTCAATAGGAGAACCTTTCTAGCAACAACAGCATGATTATCAACCGAATAAGAATAGAAATAAACACCCGAAGTTAAATCGGAAGTATTGATTTTCACTGTACCCTCTTTTTCTATTAAATCAATCGTTTTAACTGTTTTTCCCAACATATCATGTATCACAATTTTTGCTTTTTGTGAAGAAGAATTAAAAGCATAGTTGAATGATACACTGCCATAAGCAGGATTTGGTGTAGGATTACTTACAAATGTTTTTACGTCAATATTATCGTCAACACCTGTAATACATGAATAACGGAAAGTAACAAAAGCAGAGTCTGCAATATTATTCACATTATAAAATCGATAATGTACCATACGTGTAACACATGCTACACCTGCATTAAAAATAGCATGAAAACCATCATCAGCAAAACCAAGTGTATCGCCTACATTTACAATTAACGATTGACTTGAAAGGTTGGTACCAAAAGCGTAACATAAACCACCAAAACAAAATTGAGTTTGGTCGTTAGCATCTACTGATAAAATAGTTCTTAATACTTTTAATGTATCGGTAACCGAACCGTTATTTTTAACCAAAATTTCTTCAGTTGAATTAGTACCCGAAACAATATCAACATCTATAATTGAATTTGTTACTATTGTATGAGCATCGTCCAACAAAACAACTTGCCCATACGAATTAGCCGCAACTAATGCTAAAATGCAAAACAACATTATTTTTCTCATAGCCAACAGTATAAATACGTTTTAAACAAATATAACTTTTTTTACTCGAATAAGGAATTGATTATAAATATTAAATAAAGTACAAACAATTATATTTGATAATATTACTAAAATTTAGTACATTTATTCTTTAGAGTTTTTTTTTAAAACTACCTTTTATATGCGCACCGTTTTATTTACAGCTGTTTTTATTGCGTTATTTAACTTCAATGCAAGTAGTCAACATGCTGATGCAAAACCATTACCTGCTGCTGAGCTTAAAACGGTAGATGGTAAAAAAGTAAATAGTAGCACATTTACAAACGATGGAAAACCTATTGTTATTAGCTTTTGGGCTACATGGTGTAAACCCTGTAAAAAAGAACTGGATGCAATTGCCGAAAATTATGAAGACTGGCAAAAGACAACAGGTGTAAAATTAATTGCTATTTCTATTGACGATTCAAGAAGCTCTGGTAAAGTTTCTACAGATGCAAAAAGTCACGCTTGGGACTATGAAGTTTATTTAGATGAAAATCAAGATTTCAAAAGAGCCATGA
>JBASCV010000277.1:0-10003 GCA_049651825.1 Bacteroidia bacterium | reverse complement strand
AAAAACTCGTTCTTATCATCTTCTTTTTCTTTTTGCTTGAACAAAAAGAAACAAAAATTCAAGAACAAACGATTCCTACCGCACAGGCAACACGGCATCGCGTTTGTTCAATCCTCACGCACGGTTTCATAACGTCATTTTTTATAAAAACTAAATTTATATTATTGTATTTATAGCAATAAAGCCTATATATTTTTTTATGCGTAACATGAGTTAAGTAATTGCAGAAAAAAAGGAGCGACTTTAAGAAAAATCGCTCCTTTTTTATAAAAGTTTACAACAAATAATTTACAACGGTATATTGCCATGTTTTTTCCGTGGCAATTTGTCTACTTTATTTTTAAGCATATCAAATGCTTTTATCAATTTTTCGCGTGTATCTTCAGGCTTTATTACTTCATCAACATAGCCTCGTTCTGCGGCCCTATATGGATTTGCAAAGTGATCTATGTATTCTTTTTCTTTTTCGGCAAGTTTTGCTGTTGGGTTAGAAGAAGATGCTATTTCGTTTTTAAAAATAATTTCGGCTGCCCCTTTTGCACCCATAACGGCTATTTCAGCTGTTGGCCAAGCGTAATTCATATCAGCACCAATGTGTTTACTATTCATTACGTCATACGCACCACCATAGGCCTTACGAGTAATTACAGTAATACGTGGAACCGTTGCTTCACAAAATGCATATAATAATTTTGCACCATTGCTTATAATACCGTTCCACTCCTGATCGGTACCTGGCAAAAAGCCGGGTACATCTTCGAATACAAGTAAAGGAATATTAAAACTATCGCAAAATCGAACAAAACGAGCCGCCTTTGTAGACGAATCAATATCCAATACGCCTGCTAAAAATGCAGGCTGATTAGCAACAATACCAATACTTTTACCTGCCAATCGTGCAAAACCAACAACAATGTTTTCAGCAAAATCTTTATGCACTTCTAAAAAAGAAGATGAATCAATTACTCCATTGATTACATCGCGTATATCATAAGGCTGGTTGGGGTTTGCAGGAATGATTGAATTTAGCTCAGCACGTTTTTCATTACCATTACTTTCATATGCAAGGCTTGGAGCCTCTTCTTCGCAATTTTGAGGCATATAGCTCAATAGTGCTTTTATATTGTTGATACACTCTATTTCGTTGGCACACGAAAAGTGTGTTACCCCTGATTTTGTTGAATGTGTAGATGCTCCACCCAACTCTTCTGAAGTTACTTCTTCATGCGTAACTGTTTTTACCACGTTAGGTCCAGTAACAAACATGTAAGACGTGTTTTGAACCATCATAATAAAATCAGTAATAGCTGGTGAATATACGGCTCCACCTGCGCAAGGCCCCATAATAGCAGATAGTTGCGGAATAACACCTGAAGCTCTTGTGTTTTTATAAAATATATCGGCATAACCACCCAGCGAAACAACACCCTCTTGAATACGTGCGCCACCGCTATCGTTTAAGCCAATTACAGGCGCTCCATTTTGCATTGCCAAATCCATAATGCGGCATATTTTTTCAGCATGAGTTTCGCTCAACGAACCACCAAAAACGGTAAAATCCTGAGAAAATAAATATATCAAACGACCATTCACTTTTCCGTAACCCGTAACAACACCATCACCTAAATACTTTTCACGTTCCATCCCAAACTCAACAGCTCTGTGGGTTACAAACATTCCAATTTCTTCAAAAGTTCCTTCATCAACCAAAAAGTGAATACGCTCACGTGCTGTTAATTTCCCTTTTTTATGCTGCGAATCAATACGTATTTGCCCACCACCCAGTTTTGCTTCTTCTATCTTTTTATCAAGTTCTTTTAACTTATTTTCCATAACAAACTTTTAATTGAATAAGTTCAAAAGTAATAAAATAATGTGGTTATGAATAACATTTTAAGAACGAGTATGCTTAAAACAAAACAACAACTAATATTAAAAACTATTTATCCCATTAAAACACTTTCTTATTCAATTAAATAAGTAATTTTACCTACTAATTTTTGAATACAAATGAATAAGTTTTTAAGATACTTTATCCAAGGATTAATTATAACAGTTCCTGTAGCTATTACAGTTTTTGTTGTTTACAAAGTCTTTGACTGGATTGGCTCTCTTTTCGCTGTTTTTGGCGGAATTGTAAATCCACTGATCGACCCCATAATTTATATGGGTATAGCTGTTGTACTTATATTTTTAATGGGGCTTTTGGGCTCATCCATCATTTTACGACCACTGTTTATTTTGTTCGACAACATTGTAGAACACACACCCATAATTAAAACCGTATATTCTTCAATAAAAGATTTGTTAGCGGCTTTTGTTGGTAGCAAAAAAAAATTCGACAAACCAGTACTCGTTACAATAAACAAAGAAAACAATATTCAACAGTTAGGTTTTATTACCAAAGAAGATTTAACCGAACTAAAACTAAAAACTGGCACAGTAGCCATATACGTGCCCATGTCGTACTCTTTTTCGGGCAACTTAATTGTTGTTCCCAAAGAAAATGTTACACCTGTTGATGCATCATCAACCGAAGTAATGAAATTTATCATTTCTGGAGGCGTAACAGACATTGACGATTAGAGAAAAATCACTTTTTACATTGATTTTTGACCATTTTAATCAAAAAAGCAACAAAAACACTCGTTCTTTTTGCCATTTTCAACATTTTTTCTATATTTTTGGTATAATAATTAATCTAATTTACTTCAAAATGAAAAAATCGCTACTAATCGTATCATTTTTAATAGCTTATGTTGCTTTCAACTCTTTTTCTCAAGTCAATTATCAGTGGGTGAAATCGATTGGTGGTGGTAATGGGGAAAGTGGGCTTGCCATAACAACAACAAACGATGGACAGTACGTTTATGTTACTGGAAAAATGGGGTCTTCAAATATTGATTTTAATATTTACGGAACAACTCCTATAGTTTTAAATGGATCTGGTACATCTTGTTTCATAGCAAAATATGACACTCAAGGAAATTGTATTTGGGCAAAAAACATGCTAGGACAAGGAAATTTAGCGCTTTCTATTGGTTTCTCAATTGTTACTGACGGATCAGATAATATATATATTGGCGGTATTTTTAATGGAGAAGTCGATTTTGACCCAGGCTCCAATACAGTTTCACTCGTTAGTAATAATGTGGATGCATTTGTAGCAAAATACAATAACAATGGTGACTTTCAATGGGTTAGATCGATCACAGGAGCCAACGAAGAAATTGTTAAAGACATTGCTATTGACGACCTCAACGGTGGAGTTTACGTTTCTGGATTTTTTGGAAGCGACACCATTACTTTTTCAAACACAACCGATACACTCTTTAATAAAGGCGGTAAAGACGCTTTTGTGGCTGGCTATGATTTAAACGGGGGAACTCTTCTTTGGAAAAACTCAATAGGTAGCACTGGAAATGATTTGGTTTCAGACATTGACGCTAATGACAGTTATGTAGTTGTAACTGGTGTTTTTGAAGACACGTTGTTTTTTAACTATAACGCAGATACACTTTTACCTTCAAGTACTACAAATACTTTTTTTGGCAAATATGATTTAGGTGGTAATTACGGATGGATGGAAAAAATTGGTGGCACAAATGCTACCTGTGTAAGTACCGGAATAGCAATTGAAAACAACAACATTCATGTAACTGGGGTTTATAGTGGAACAATACAAATTGACCCCAATTCTACATCGGCAACACTAACCGCTTTAGGGTCAAAAGATGTGTTTTTTGCAAAATACGACTTGGGAACAACGCATTTATGGTCAGGTAGAATTGGCTCAGAAACAAGCAACTCAAATAATACGGCAACTGTAGCAAAAATAGCTGTTGATGCAATGGAAAACATATACATATCTGGTGCAATCATTGGAACAGTTGACTTTGACCCATCTAGCAATAATCTGCTAGAAACTAGCAGTGGACTTGCAGATATTTATTTTTGCAAATACGATAATAACGGACAAATACAATGGGTAAAAACAATTGGCGAGGGACTAAATGACACCCTTTCATTTATTGCCGTTGATAACAATAATAATATCTATTTAACAGGAGAATATAAAAACAGCTTTAATTTTAATCCTAACGGTGTAGCAAACAGAATAAGTGTTGGATTCGAAGACATGTTTATTGCCAAATATTCGCAAGGTGTTTCTAAAATAATAGGAGCTGCAACTTATGGGAACGCTTCTAGTCCGGTAAACATTGGTACTAATAAAGTAAAGTTGTTTACGCAAATACCAAATGATGGAAACCAAGCAATGGCATTAGTTGAAGAGAGCGTAATCAATAGCGCTGGTTTATATGAATTTTCAGAACTTCCTTCTGGAACATATTATGTTTTAGCTACAGCAAACACATCTGATTATGAAGACGTTGCACCAACCTATTACGGTAACACAATTGATTGGCAATTTGCAACTCCTTTAGTTTTAACTAATGACACTGTTACAGCAGATATTAATATGATACAGTATACAACACCTAACGGTAGTGCAACCTTAAGCGGTTATGTATACGAAGGGGGTGGATTTGATAGAGTACAAGGCGACCCTATACCTAATAGAGATATTGTACTAGAAGGCGATCCGAATAGTATTATTATAGCACATACAGAAACGAATGATAGTGGACGTTATGAATTTGTGAATATACCTGCAGGTTGTTATAAAATATATGTAAATATACCTGGTTTACCAATGGACTCTACCCATCATGAATGTCCAACAATTACGGATAGTATAATCAACCTCGACTTTATTGCGGACTCATCTTCAATTGGCATTATTCCTAATACAACAGGCATAAAAGACAATACACTTAATAAAACAACGCACATCTCTATTTATCCAAATCCACACAATGGAGTGATGTTTGCTCAACTAGAGTTGGCTAAAGAGTCTACAATAAAAGTTGAACTTTTTAATATTATTGGTAAAAAAATGTTGGATTTAGGCAAACAAACAGCAAAAGCAGGCAAAACAAAAATTGAAATAAGTACCCAACAGCACAATATCGGTGCTGGTATTTATTTCTTAAAAATAATTGTAAATAATACAGAAATATTTACCGAAAAGGTTGTTCAAACAAACTAAAGTTGATAATTCTTAAAAAAGCCCTCGGTTAAATAGTAATATTATAACCGAGGGCTTTTGTTTTACAAGTAAATTAGACTAAATTGCACTTCAAATTATTTATCAAAAAATCTGTTGCGTGTGAAATCTGCTTCTAAATTCTTAATCTGTCTCCTTCTTTTTTATACTTCAGCATCAACCATTGCTCAGAACAAAAGTAAAATCGACAGTCTTGAAACTAGCCTAAAAAAAGCAATCGAAGATACATCCAAAGTAAACACATTTAATGCACTTTCTTCTGAATACAGAAAAACGGATCCGCAAAAAGCAATTAGTTATGCACAAAAAGGAATTTCGCTTGCGAAAAAAATCGGATTTAAAAAAGGAGAAAGTGAAGGCTTAATTTCATTAGCGGGACGATACTTCTCACAAAATCAACTAGATAGCGCAGACCTGTATTATTTGAAAGCGCTAGAACTAAAAACAGAAATAAAAGATATAAAAGGCCAAGCTAACTGTTTAAATAATCTCGGCAATGTCTCTTTTAATCGTAGCAAATACCAATTAGCTATAGACAATTACATGAAATCTCTCAAACTATTAGAATCAATAAATGAGCAAAAACTTGCTTCATATAGCAATATAGCAACAGCTTTTTTTTATATGGGTAACTATAAAGAAGCGTTAAGCTATTACTTTACTGGCCTTGAATTATTTGAAAAAATTGGAGAAAAAGAAAAAGCATTTAACCTAACCCTTGGTGCCGGAAACGTTTATGCGGCAATGCAAAAATACAATGATGCATTAATCTATTATAAAAAAGCCTTAGAAATAAGCACGGCTATTTCTAATAAAAGCGGCATATCTAAATCACTCAATAATATTGGTAGCATATACGAAAGCCTACGTAAAAACGATACAGCCCTTATTTACTATTCTAAATCTTTAAAAATAAAAGAGGAGTTAGGTGACAAAACAACGATTGCGGTTTCCTTGATGAGTATTGGTAACATATATGCATCGGGTAGCACAAAAAATTACGAAAAAGCTTTAGAATACTACAGAAGAGGATTGTCGATATATGAAGAAATTAACAATAAGGGAGAAAAGGCAAAAGCACTAATAAACATAGGAAACCTCTACTCTAACAAAGAAGACACCGAAAAAGCGATTCAATACTTAAAACTGGGCCTACAAGCAGCTACCGAAATAAATAGTCTTGAATTAATGATGAAAAGTAACGAAGAAATTTCGGCACTTTATTACAAAAAAAAAGACTACCAAAACGCTTATATACATCATAAAAACTATACCGCACTTAAAGATTCGCTATTAAACGAAACCACAGCAAAAAACATTGCCGAAATAAGTACTAAATACGAAACTGATAAAAAACAAAAAGAAATTGAGAGCTTAACAAAAGACAAACTACTACAAGACGCAAAAATTCAAAGCCAAAACAACCTAAGAAATGGCTTTATTGTAGGCATTGTATTACTAATTCTATTAATTATACTTACCTACAACCGCTACCTCATTAAACAAAAGGCAAACAAGGAAATTGCCGAAAAAAACAAAGAAATTACCGAAAGTATAAGTTATGCTAAACGCATACAATCATCGTTTCTTACATCAGAAAAATACATTACTCAACGCTTAAACGACTATTTTATATACTACAACCCCAGAAACATTGTGAGTGGCGACTTTTATTGGTTAATGGGAAAAAACAACAACCTATACATTTGTACTGCCGATTGTACTGGGCACGGTATTCCAGGAGCATTTATGAGTTTAATTAGCATGGGTGTTTTAAATGAAATTATATACTCAAAAACACACATTACGCATACCGATGAGATACTAAATGAACTGCGCAGAATAATTATTTTAGCGGTAAACCCTGAAGGCTCTACCGAAGAGGCAAGAGATGGAATGGATGCCGTTTTGTGCAAATTCAATTTCGATAAAATGGAACTTGAATATTCATCGGCAAACAATTCGTTTTTTATTATCAGAGATGGGCAATTACTTGTTTTTAAACCCGACAAAATGCCCGTTGGAAAACATGTTGGTGAAGAAAAACCATTTACACGCAATACTATTAAAATTCAAAAAGGCGACTGCATATATACCTTTAGCGATGGTTATGCCGACCAGTTTGGTGGCCCGAAAGGTAAAAAGTTCCAATCAAAACAATTAAAAGAATTATTTTTAAATCATTGTCACAAACCAATGGCTGTGCAAAAAGAAATATATGCACAAACCCTTTCTCAATGGAAAGGCAACAATGAGCAAGTAGACGATATTTTGGTAATTGGAATACGAATTTAGCAGAACACAACCTTCTGTTTTTCAACACATTCCACTTTTTTTTAAAAAATTGCTATTATTTGTATGGAATCGAAATACTTTTCGCATCTAAATAATACAAAACCAAATTAAAGTAGATAAAAATCAGTTTATGTTATTACTTTCATACCAGTTAAACAATAAATACTATGAAAATTTCAAAAACATTTTTTGTTGCATTATTTGCAATATCGGCAGTTGCAGCAGCATTTACATTAACTACAAATCAAAAAAATAAAAAAATGTTACTCATATTTCCTAAAGGGAGCTCGTACGAAAAAGAATGGAAAAAGGTTGATTCCCTTGCCGACAATGGACTCAGCAAATCGGCACTTGAGGTTGTGAACGGCATTTATACTAAAGCAAAATCAGAAAATAACGCTTCGCAATTTGTAAAAGCAATTATACATCGTATGCGCTTTGAACAACAGGTTGAAGAATACTCTGTGGTTAAAGCACTTAATAAGCTAAACGAAGAAGCTAAAGAGTCAACATATCCAGTAAAACCTGTTTTACACTCTATTATTGCCGACTTGTATTGGCAATTCTACCAAAACAATCGCTGGAAGTTTTATAACAGAACAGCTACAACCAATTTTGATAACAATGATATTACCACATGGGATTTGAAAAAATTGTTTTCTGAAGTTCTAAAAAACTATCAACAATCACTTGAACAAGAAGATGAACTAAAGCGCACACCATTAAACATTTATGACGACATTCTGCATAAATCCTATGAATCGAGAAAATACCGCCCTACTTTATACGACTTCTTAGCTCATCGTGCGGTTGATTTTTACATGAACGAAGAAGCTGGAATTACACAACCTGCCTACAAATTTGAATTAACAAGTTTAAATTATTTCGATGACTTCGATTCATTTTCAAAATTAAAAATCGAATCAAAAGATACACTTTCATCAAAATATTATGCATTACTCATTTTACAAAAGCTAATACAGTTACACGCTACAGAAGGCGCACTAAGCCTAACCACAGAGCAACGCGAAACAGCTTTAATTGATGTTGATTTAAAAAGATTACGCTTTGTAAAAAACAAATCAGTTTCAGAGATTAAGGATAGCCTTTATTTACAAGCCTTACAAAGTTTAGAAAAACGATTTGCATCCAACCCTGCATCAGCAGATGTTAGTTTTGAAATAGCAAGCGTATATTTCGAAAAAGCTAATTTATACAAACCATTACAATCAGACGAATATAAATGGCTAAAAAAACAAGCCTTTGAGTTGTGTGATGCAACTATAAAAAAATATCCTAAAAGTGATGGTGCACGAAATTGTGAACAATTAAAAGCACAAATAAAAGAACGCTCATTAAACTTTGTTACAGAAAAAGCAACCGCACCAAACCAGCCTTTCCGTGCCCTCTTAACGTATAAAAACTTAAAAAAAGTATATGTTCGCATTGCAAAAATGGACATTGAAAAATACAACAAAGCTGTTGAACGATATTATGGAGAAGAACTCATAAAAAAATATTTACAATTAACTTCCGTAAAAGAATGGGAAATAGAATTGCCTGACGATGGCGATTACCAACAGCACAGCACCGAAATAAAAATACCTGAATTACAAAGCGGACATTATGTTGTAATGATTGGTTCCGACAAAACATTTTCATACAGCAACGAAGGAATTGCCTACGCTAATGTTTGGGTTTCAAACATTAGTTATATCAACCGCAGATTAGCAAACGGAAGCTACGATTTTTATACTCTTCACCGTTTAACAGGTGCACCATTAAAAGGTGTTACAGCACAAGTATATTATGAAAAATACAGCTATGTGTTACAAAAATACGAATACATAAAAGCGGAAAAATTAGTAAGTGATGAGTTTGGTCATTTTAATGTGCAATCATCAACCGAATATCGAAATATAAATATTGACTTTACATTAAATTCTACCATTAAAGGCGAACCAACCGATCGCTTACAAATGGATAACAATATATATCAATACAAAAACTATACTACACCAAAACGAAAAGAAACGAAAACATTTTTCTTTATTGATAGAGGCATTTATCGCCCAGGACAAACCGTTTATTTTAAAGGCATCATGATAAACACTGATGGAGAAACAAACGAAATAATGCCTAAAACACCTACAACCGTTACATTTTACGATGTTAATCACCAAAAAATTGTCGACTTAAATGTAACAACCAATGAATACGGAACATTTAATGGTTCGTTCACAACCCCTGCTGGTGTACTGAATGGACAAATGAGCATTGAAAACTATTCGGGGTCGGTTTATTTTTCAGTAGAAGAATACAAGCGTCCTAAATTTGAGGTTTCTTTTAATCCTGTAGAAGGAAGCTACCGTTTAAACGAAAAAATTAAAGTTGAAGGCCTTGCAAAAGCCTTTTCAGGAGCCATGATTGATGGTGCCGAAGTGAAATACAGAGTGGTAAGAAACGCATCCTTTCCATCGTGGTGGTATTGGTGGAGAGGCTATTATCCGCAATCGGCACAAATGGAAATAACAAATGGTGTAACCAAATCAAATGATACAGGCTCCTTTTTTGTTGATT
>JBASCV010000276.1:0-10882 GCA_049651825.1 Bacteroidia bacterium | reverse complement strand
CTTTATTAAAAATTGCTGTTATACTATAAATATACAAAAAATAATGTAAAATCTCATACCTGTAAAGCAAAAAACCCGATTATATTAATAATACAAGCGGGATTTTTGCTTTACAAAATATAAAACTATTAATTTCTGATAATATTCATTTCTTTAATTAAATTTTGAGCCCCACCCAACTTCTCTATCAAAAACAACACATAACGTATATCCGATGAAATGGTACGCTTGTATTTACTATCAAAATAAATATCACCGCTCATTGCTTCCCAGTTGCCATCAAAAGCCAAACCAATCAACTCTCCATTACCGTTAATAACAGGGCTTCCAGAGTTACCACCCGTAATGTCATTATTACTAATAAAAGCAACATGCATTTCACCATCGGCATCAGCATATGTACCAAAATCTTTTTTAGTATATAAATCCTTTAATTTAGCCGGTACTGTAAATTCAAAATCATCAGGGTTTTCTTTTTCGAACACGCCCTTCAAAGTTGTGTAGTATTTGTAATCTACGCCATCTTTGGGCGAATATGCTTTTACGTTACCATAAGTTAAACGAATAGTGCTATTTGCATCTGGATAAAAGTTTTTATCGGGTTGCATTTCCATCAAAGCTTTGATGTATTTAGTACCCTCAGTAGCATTTATAGCATCAAAAGCTTCAATATGAGGCAAAATGCGTTCAGTATAATTTGTATAACACGCTTTGGCAAAAACATAAGCAGGATCCGTTTTCAATTTTTTCAAATTGGGCTTTTCAAGCATTTCCATTGCCTGAACTTTCGAAACAATAAAACTTTTAGCAAACACCGCTTTGGCAAATTTCTCAAACGTTTCCTGATTGGTTTTGCCTTTGTATTTTTTTGCAATTACTGCCATATACGCTGGTTGTTGAGCAACAGCAATATTTTCGTAATACATTTTTACAATACTCGCCAATATTTTTTCTTCGGATGGGCTGTTAAAACGAGTATAAAATTCGTCATTCTCTTTTTTCAATAACTCAACTGCTTTTTTTATTTGTTCAGCATCACCTTTCTCTAAAGCCTTTTCCAACGAAATGTATTTCATTGCATTGCCCATAATTGCCGAACCCATAATTCCCTCCTTCATATAGGTAGCGTGTAATGCATACGGATCATAATCAGCATAAGCCTTTTCAAAATTAGGCAGTATTGATGCATATTCGGGTTTTGATTTAGCCCAAGCTATAAATTGATTTTCTAAATTTTTCTTTTCGTCATACACTTTTAGGTGTTTCAATTGCTCAGTTTGACCGATAAAATATTTCCAATAGTTCGAAACCCTTGCGTAATTTGAGGAAAGTAACAAACGTACACTATCGCTTCTATCCATTTCATATTTCCATTCTGATAAACGCACATTACGTAAGGCTACAATAGCAGGATTTACTTTTTCAATCGCCAATTTAATACCATACGAATTTTCGTAACGATTGGTGCGACCTGGAAAACCATACACCATAGCATAATCACCTTCTTTTACACCTTTAGCAGAAATGCTTAAAAAACGTTTGGGTTTATAAGGCACATTATCTTTAGAATAAGCTGCGGGCTTATTTTCTTTGTTTGCGTAAATTCTGAAAATAGAAAAATCGGCTGTGTGTCTTGGCCACATCCAATTATCAGTATCGCCACCAAACTTACCAATAGATTGAGGTGGAGTGGCTACTAAACGAACATCTGTAAATTTTTCGAAAACAAATAAATAATAAGCATTGTCTTTAAAAAAGGATTTTACTTTCGAATCATAATGATTTCCTTTCTTTGCCTCCTCTTCAATTGCTTTAAAAATTTCGGCTTTTTTCTCCTCTATTTTTTTTGCATCAACGCCTGCAATGGCTTTATTTACCCTATCTGACACATCTTCCATACGTACCAAAACAGATGCCCACAAGCCTTGATTTGGTTTTTCTTCAGCAAATGATTTTGCCCAAAAACCATTGTCTAAAATATTATCAGACGTTGTACTGTGCTTGGCTATCGACTCATAACCGCAGTGATGATTGGTCAACAACAAACCTTGATCCGAAATAATTTCGGATGTACAACTGCCATTAAACCATACAATAGCATCTTTTAAGCTGGCATTATTTATATCATACAACTGTTCAGCAGTTAACTTTAAACCCATTTGTTGCATTTGCGCATAATTATTTTTCAACAACATGGGCAACCACATACCCTCATCGGCAATTGCGGTGCTTACTACTAACACAGAAGCCATTAGTGTGTAAATTATTTTTTTCATTTTTATTTTAATTTATAATTACTATACTTTGTTTATTCGTTACTATTGGCAATTATTGCCGACAACACCTTATACGCTGTATCAATATCCTGCTTACTAATACCTTTCAAAGCTGTTGCTCGGTAATCAAGCACTACTTTATATACATCATTAACCAAATTAATACCCTCTTCGGTTACAACCAAATTGGTTTTGCGTCTATCCGTTTTATTAACACTACGTTTAATGTACTTCGCCTTAAAAAGCAATTCAATAATACGGGTTACAGAAGCATTATCTTTAAAAACACGCTCGGCTATTTCCTGTTGCGAAATACCAGGGTGCTCCATAATATTTTTAATAACAAGCCACTGATCTATTGTAATTTTCAACCCATTCTCCTTTAGCTTCTTTTGGCCGTGCCTTCGGTACGACTTAATTGCTTTTTCTATCGTGTAAAAAATTACATTCTCTAATTTATCCATTGATTATGTTTGTGAAACAAATTTAAAAAAATAAAATTGATATATCAACTATTGACACATCACATTTAAACAAAAAGCCCTGATAAAAGGCGCTAATTTACAAAACTTATTAATTTTATGGGCAGATAAATTGAAAACGTTTTTTATTAATGATAAATGCCAAATTATTAACGATAAACTACGTGTTTTACTGCTGTAAAAAACCGATATTCGTAACTTTAAAAGCTATCTATAAAAGCAATGGCACAAAAACCAAGCATACCCAAAGGCACACGCGATTTTTCGCCTACCGAAATGGTAAAACGCAACTATATTTTTGATACTATACGTAACGTGTTTCAACGCTACGGCTATTTACCGATTGAAACACCTGCAATGGAAAACCTATCAACATTGATGGGTAAATATGGCGATGAAGGTGACAAATTGATTTTTAAGATTTTGAATAGTGGGGATTACATAAGCGGAAACTATCTAAATAACGTAGGATTTAACATTGATGAGTTTTCTGCATTTTATGAAAACTGGAAAATCAATAAAACAGGAGAGATACCATTATCTAAACTAATGAGCGCAAAAGCACTTTTACCTTATATTTCCGAAAAAGCACTTCGTTACGATTTAACAGTTCCCTTTGCACGCTATGTTGTACAACACCAACACGAAATTAGCTTTCCTTTCAAACGCTATCAAATACAACCTGTTTGGCGTGCCGACAGGCCTCAAAAAGGGCGTTACCGTGAATTTTACCAATGCGATGCAGATGTAATAGGCAGCAATTCGCTTATCAATGAAGTAGAATTGGTGCAAATGATTGATGATGTTTTTACAACACTCAATGTACCTGTAATTATCAAAATCAATAACCGCAAGATATTGAGCGGGATTGCCGAAGTAATTGGGCAGGCCGATAAAATAATTGACATTACCGTTGCTATTGATAAACTTGATAAAATTGGCATTGAAGGTGTAAATAAAGAACTACTTGAAAACGGAGTAAATGAAAATGCGATTGCTCAACTTCAACCATTAATAGCCTTTGAAGGAAGCACACTAGAAAAATTAAATTTCTTAAAAAAATTATTAGCCACCTCTACCATTGGATTAAAAGGGATTGAAGAAGTTGAATACATTTTTAAAACGGTTGAGACCATTTCCAATGTAAAAGCAACAGTAGAATTAGACATTACACTTGCTCGCGGCTTAAACTACTACACAGGAGCTATTTTTGAAGTAAAAGCAAATGCAGGTACACTAAGCAGTAGTATTTGTGGTGGCGGACGGTACGATGATTTAACAGGCATATTTGGTTTGCCTAACATGAGTGGTGTTGGTATTTCCTTTGGTGCTGATAGAATTTATGATGTACTAAACGAATTGAATTTATTTCCTCCATCCATTGCGGCATCAACAAAATTGCTGTTTGTTACATTTGGAGAAGCGGAACAAAACTATTGTTTACCATTGTTAGCTAAGGTGCGTAAAGCTGGTATTAATTCGGAAGTATACCCTGACGCTCAAGCAAAAATGAAAAAACAAATGAGTTATGCTGACGATAAAAAAATTCCATTTGTTGCAATAATTGGTGGCGATGAAATGGCAAGTGGTCAATTGAGCCTCAAAAACATGACATCTGGGGAGCAAGAAAAAATTACAATAGAAGCGTTGATTGAAAAGTTGAGAAATTAAATGTTTACCGCAAAGACGTAAAGACGCTAAGCTAATGTTGCTATACAACTAAAAAGCGCTGTTAAATATTTACCGCGAAGGCGGGAAGACGCAAAACACCTGTAACTATTAGACTATTATAAAATTTGGAAAAAGAAGAATACGATAGAATTTCTAAAGAAATTGTTGATTCATGTATAACTGTTCATCGCATTATGGGACCAGGCTTACTTGAATCAGTATATGAAATGTGCTTAATGAAAGAATTTGAATTAAGAAATATCAAAGCATACAATCAGGTTACAATTCCACTCGTATATAAAAACTTTGAATTATCTAAAGAATTTAAGATTGACATCTTAGTAGAAAATGAAATTATACTCGAATTAAAATCAGCAGAAATAATGATTCCTGTATTTGAAGCACAACTATTATCCTACTTACGTTTAACAGATAAACGCTTGGGATTTTTAATAAACTTTAATTTTCCATTAATTAAAAATGGAATAAAACGATTTGTAAATAATTACTAAACACACTTAGCGTCTTTGTGCCTTAGCGATAAAAGACTTTGCACCTCAGCGTCTTTGCGGTAAAAAAACTCAAGTAAAAACATGCATTACATCACAACCCAAAAATTAGATTTCGAAACCATTTCTGAAATCATTACAAAAAACAAAAAACTAGCTTTATCTGAAGAAGCTAAAAACAATATCATTCGTTGTCGTGAGTACTTAGATAAAAAAATGGCAACTCAAAAAGAGCCCATTTATGGCATCAACACTGGATTTGGTTCATTGTGCAATGTCATTATACCTGACCAAGATTTAGAACAATTACAAAAAAACCTTGTAATGTCGCACGCATGTGGTACTGGTGATGAAGTGCCACAAGATGTTGTAAAACTAATGCTATTGTTAAAAGTACAAGCATTGGCTTACGGCAAATCAGGCGTACAGCTACAAACCGTAGAACGCCTAATTGATTTTTACAATCATGATATATTGCCTGTTATCTATCAACAAGGTTCATTAGGCGCTTCGGGCGATTTGGCTCCATTAGCACACATGAGTTTACCACTGCTTGGCCTTGGTGAAGTGTATTATCAAAATAAAAAACAAACCGCGGCAGAAGTATTGCAATCGCTCAAATTAAATCCGATACAATTAAAATCAAAAGAGGGCTTGGCGCTACTAAACGGTACACAATTTATGAGTGCGTACGGAGTTTGGTGTATACTTCAAACGCAGCGCATTAGTAAAACGGCCGACCTCGTGGGCGCTATTTCACTTGAAGCATTTGACGGACGTATTGATCCGTTCAAAACACATCTTCACACCATACGTCCGCACAAAGGACAATTAAAAACTTCCGAAAACATTCTTCGATTACTAGAAGGAAGTGAACTCATTAAACGAAAAAAAACACAAGTTCAAGACCCCTACTCTTTCCGTTGCATGCCGCAAGTACACGGTGCATCCAAAGATGTATTTGAATACGTAGAAAATATTTTTCTTACAGAAATAAATTCCGTAACTGATAACCCTACTATTTTTCCAGATGAAGACGAAATACTTTCTGGTGGTAATTTTCATGGGCAACCGTTAGCACTCGCACTTGATTTTTTAGCAATCGCATTATCCGAACTGGGAAGTATTTCGGAAAGACGCACCTATCAACTCATTTCAGGAATACGCTCATTGCCTGCATTTTTGGTGGCTAACCCTGGAGTAAATTCAGGATTTATGATTCCACAATATACAGCTGCAAGTATTGCTAGCCAAAACAAACAATTGTCTACTCCTGCATCAGCCGATTCTATTGTAAGTTCAAACGGACAAGAAGACCACGTATCAATGGGTGCAAATGCCGCGACAAAATGTTATACCGTATTAACAAATGTGCAAAAAATACTCGCAATTGAACTATTAAATGCCGCACAAGCACTGGAGTTCAGGAAACCAGAAAAATCGTCTCCCGCTATTGAAAAAACAATTGGAGAGTATAGAAAAATTGTTTCTTTTGCAACACATGATAATATACTTTACACAGAAATAAATAAAACAATACAGTTTCTAAAAAAAATGGAACTACCTTTATAAAAAATGCTTGAAAAGCATTTTACTTTTAAATGATGAAAAAACACCTTGGCTTAATTATATTGATTTTTGCAGCACAGTTTGCCTTTGCTTGCAAATGCCAACCATTAATGCCAATTACAAAAAGTAACTGCGATAGCTACAATGCAATATTTAAAGGGAGTATTGACTCGGTTTCTGTGTGCAATGAAAAAGGAATTGCGAAAGCATACTTTACTATTGAACAAGTGTTTAAAGGAAATCTAGAAAAAAAAACGAGCATTGAATTCGACTGTGCATCTTCTTGTTTAATGAGTTTTTCAACTAACGAAACATGGTTAATTTATGCAACCTATATAGGGTTTGATGTTTTAAATGTGAGCATATGTAGCCACAGCAGAAAATTGTTTACTGACGAATCGAATGATATATATGCATTAACTGCAGAAAGAAGCTTTACACAGGAAGTTGAGTTTTTACAACAAACATTAGGAATACAAAAATTAAAAGAAGCACAAACGCTAACAAACCCAACAGGCCGAAACATTCAGCCTAGTGGTCTAAACAAACTACTATTAATAGGAGTATCGCTATTAGTAATGGCAGTTATTTATTTTATAACACAACGAAAAAATGGCAAATAAATTTAAAGCTCACCCTTGGCATGGCATTAATATTGGAGAAAATGCACCAGCTGTTGTAACCGCATTTATTGAAATTGTACCCACTGATACTGTAAAATATGAGATTGATAAAGAAAGTGGTTATTTAAAAATTGATCGACCTCAAAAATATTCCAATGTAATTCCTGCATTATATGGATTTATTCCACAAACGTATTGTGACGAAAAAACCGCAGAGTATGCGGCCGTAAAATCAGGAAAACTAGTAGAACGAGGCGATGGCGACCCTTTAGATATATGCGTACTCAGTGAACGAACCATTACTCACGGAAATATCATTTTACAAGCCATTCCTATTGGAGGTTTCCGCCTGATAGATAAAGGCGAAGCCGATGACAAAATAATTGCGGTACTAAAAGACGATGAGATGTATGGTAACTGGAAAAATATTTCCGATTGTAAAGAAGCCATTATCAATCGTTTAAAACACTATTTTCTAACATATAAAAACATACCAGGCACAGGTAAACCAACATGCGAAATAACACAGGTGTATAACCGAGAAGAAGCCTTTGAAGTAATAAACAGAAGTAGAGAAGATTATAAAAATAAATTTTAAACTAATTAGAAAGTGTTTAAATTTTATTTTAACAAATACAGTATTGGAATTTCAAAGCTTTCGCACATATTTCGACAGGCTCAATATGACCGCGCGCTATCAGTCTGAACTTGTCGAAGACTGTGGGTGGGGCAATAACAAATTATTTGAACAAAATTTAAACAGTTTCTAATGCTACAAGTTTATTGCATTCCTGGTTTAGGAATAAACGAAGAAATTTTCAAAAATCTAAAACTAGAAAATTGTCATCTACACCATATCAAATGGATTACTCCATTAAAAGATGAAAGTCTGGTAAATTATGCTTCTCGATTAGCTGAACAAATAAATGTGTCGCAACCATTCGTATTGATTGGCATGTCGTTTGGCGGCATGTGTGCAGTTGAAATTGCAAAAAATCACACTGCGATTAAAACAATTCTTATATCAAGCAACAAAACATGTGGCGAAACACCCATAAACATTCGCATGTGGGGAAACCTTCCTTTATACAAAAACTTTAGCGATTCGTTTTATAGAAATGCGGCTACAAATCTTAAATCGTTATTTGGCGTAAAAAATAAAGAATATGCTGAATGGTTTGAAAACATGCTAAAAACCGCACCCAACAACTATTTTGCGGGTGCAATTAACTGCATTGTTACATGGCAAAACACAGAAATCCCTAAAAACCTTATCCACATTCATGGTACAGCCGACCTTGTACTACCATATTCTAAAATAGAAAACTGTAATTATACCATTAAGGATGGAACACATTTTATGATTGCAGATAAAGCCGAAGAAATTAGTGCCATTATTAATAAAGAGTTAGCTAACCTCTAAAAAGAAGTAATCTGTTATATACACTTAAAATAATCGAAAGGTTCTTTACAATTGAGGCAACGATAAAGGGCTTTACAAGCAGTTGAACCAAACTGTGAAATCATTTGAGTATTAATAGAGCCACAATGTGGGCATTTTAAATCGCGCGCTTTTCCAAGCAATACCTTTTTATCAACCGAACTATGGTCGGGTGGAGCAATACCATAGGCTCTTAGTTTTTCTTTTGCCGTGTCGCTAATCCAATCAGTTGTCCAAGCTGGGGTATAAACAAGTTCTACTTTTATATTGTTTATACCTATACTATTTAATTTTATTTTGATGTCATCTTCTATCATTTTCATTGCTGGACAACCCGTATAGGTTGGGGTAATAACAACAATGCACAGTTTGCCATCCCATTCAACATTGCGCAAAATGCCTAGCTCTGCAATGTTTATTACAGGTATTTCGGGGTCAGGTATTTCAGAAAGAAGTGAGAAAAGTGTTTCTGGAGTAGGTAATAGTTTGTCCATGTTAATTCAATAAAACTAGTTAAACCAACAAGTTTTTAGCATTCGATAAATAATTTACCTACCTCTTTGCACTCCCGAAGTAAATTCGAGAGAGGTTCTCAAAGAGAGGAAGAGCATTAGTCTACCATTTAGTACCTGGATAAGAACGAGGGATGTATTGCATTTCGGCTAATAGATAACCCAAATGTTCGCTATGTTTTCCGTCTCTACTTCCTTTTTGCTTTATGTTAGTGGTAGGCACCTGAAGTGTTGCCTCTAAAAGTACTTCTTGCACACGTTTTTCCCAAAGTACTTTTATTTTATTTAAATCTGGTGCAACTCCCTCCTTTATCAATAATTCGTCAACAGCATCCATATCAAATAAATCACTAGTAAACATCCACAATTCGTTTAATCCGTTTTGTAAACGTTGATGACTTTCTTCTGTACCATCGCCCAAACGATACATCCATTCAGTAGAGTGACGTAAATGATAAGTAATTTCTTTATGTGATTTTGCAGCAATTGCAGCAATTGTTTCGTCTTTACTACTTTTCAACTCTTCGTACAAAAAATAAGTATAAACATCATATAAAAACTGACGTGCAATTGTAGTTGCATAATCACCATTGGGTTGTTCGGTAATCAATAGATTGCGAAAATCACGCTCATTTCTTAAATAGGCTAAATCGTCTTCCGAACGGCCTTTCCCTTCAACTTGAGCTGCGTAATTTAATATAGACGTAGCATTTCCTACAAAGTCGAGTGCTATGTTTATTAAAGCAATATCTTCCTCTAAAATAGGGCCATGTCCGCACCACTCCGATAATCGATGGCCAATAATTAAACTGCTATCGCCTAAGCGAAGTAAATATTCAAATTTTGCTTGTTGTGTTGTCATTTTTTGTATCAAGTATTAAGTATCAGGTATCAAGTAATAGGTAGCAAGTATTTTAGTCTTGATACCAACTACTTGATACTAGATACTACAGGTATTTAACGCCTTCTGGTATTTTGTAAAAAGTTGGGTGACGATATGGTTTATCGTTTGATGGTTCAAAGAAAGCACCCTGATCCTCCGGACTAGATGCAGAAATTGCTGTTGCCGGAACAACCCAAATACTTATTCCCTCACTTCTACGTGTGTATACATCGCGTGCATTTTGAATCGCCATTTCAGCATCAGCTGCATGAACGTTGCCAACATGTTTGTGGGGAATACCTGGATTTGCTTGTACAAATACTTCCCATAAAGGCCATTGTGTGTCTGTCATAGTTTTAATTGTTGATTTGTTGAATTATAGATTTTGGAAGTTCAACTCAAATCTAAAATTCAAAAATTGGTTTTAAGCAATTAATTTTTCTTTTTCTCTTTTTTTAGCATAAGCCATGGCTGCTTCACGCACCCAACGACCTTTTTTATCCGCATCGGTTCTATCTTTAATACGCTTTGCGTTGCATGGTCCATTCCCTTTTATTACTTCAAAAAATTCATCCCAATTAATTGGTCCATGCTCATAGTGACCGGTAGTTTCATTAAATTTCAAATCTTTATCTGGCACTTTCAAACCAATAAATTCAGCTTGAGGCACTGTTCTATCAATAAAACGCTGGCGAATGGCATCGTTACTTTCCATTTTTACTTTCCAGCGCATCAACTGTTCTGAATTTGGCGACTGGTCGTCACTTGGGCCTAACATCATGATTGCTGGCCACCACCAACGGTTTAATGCATCCTGCGCCATTTCTTTCTGTTCTGGCGTACCTTGTGCCAAGTGCATCATTATTTCGTAGCCTTGACGGTTGTGAAAACTCTCTTCTTTACAAATGCGCACCAT
>JBASCV010000275.1:0-1561 GCA_049651825.1 Bacteroidia bacterium | reverse complement strand
AATTGGGAATAACGAGTGAATGGTGCTTTACAGAACCGCTTACACTTGATTTGCCTCCTGTTCCTTCTTTTTTACAAGCAGTAAAAGCAAAAATTGACACAATAATTAATACACTTAATTTTTTCATTTTTCTATATTTTTAATTGTTTACTGGGCGTGCATAAGTTACTACATCTTTATCAGTAATGGTTTTATCACATAGTATTACCAATCGTTCTACAACGTTTCTAAACTCACGTATATTGCCTGTCCAATCATGTTTTTGAAGTTCTTTTATTGCATCCTTTGTAAATGTTTTTTGAGGCATACCATAATCTTCACATACCAGTTTCAAAAAGTGATCGGCTAATAGTGGAATATCGTCTTTACGTTCGTTCAACGAGGGCACATGAATTAAAATAACACTCAAACGATGATACAAATCTTCACGAAAATTACCATTCGCAATTTCTTTCTTTAAATCTTTATTGGTTGCAGCAAGCACACGAACGTTTACTTTTATTTCTTTCTCCCCTCCCACCCTGGTTATTTTATTTTCTTGTAATGCACGCAATACTTTTGCTTGAGCAGGTAAACTCATATCGCCTATTTCATCCAAAAACAAGGTTCCCCCCTCAGCTTGTTCAAATTTTCCTTTACGCTGGTTTACTGCCGATGTAAAAGCACCTTTTTCGTGTCCAAACAACTCACTTTCAATCAATTCGCCTGGAATTGCAGCACAATTTACTTCAATCAATGGTGCACTTGAACGGCTACTTTTTTCATGTAACCACCTAGCAACCAACTCTTTACCACTACCATTTCCACCAGTAATCAGTACACGCGCATCGGTTGGTGCAACACGTTCAATCATTTCCTGAATTTGAGCAATTGCTTTAGATTCGCCAACCATATCAAAAGTTTTACTCACTTTCTTTTTTAGTACTTTGGTTTCAGTAACCAAGGTTGATTTGTCCATTGCATTACGTATAGTAACCAATAATCGATTCAAATCCAAGGGTTTAGATATAAAATCAAATGCGCCTTTTTTTACTGCTTCAACAGCCGTTTCAATGTTGCCATGTCCCGAAATCATTACCACAGGAGTATCACCCCATTGTTGCATAATTTTATCTAACACTTCAATACCATCCATTTTGGGCATTTTAATATCACAAAGCACAATATCGTAAGTGTTTTTTTGCAATGTAGTTAAGCCCTCTATACCATCAGCAGCTTCATCAACCTGATATTTTTCATATTCAAGTATTTCGCGTAAAGTTTTACGGATACTTTTTTCATCATCAATGATTAATATTTTTTTCATAATGTATAAAGGAAAAATCTAGAACAAGTTAATAAATGGATATAGAGCAACCCATTTACACAAAAATAGTTTTTTTTCTTTTAAAAGCATAAAATGTATGAATGCACTTTTTTTAATGCATTGAATAGTATGATTTTAAAAGAGTATTTTGTATATTCGCAAATCACATAACATTTATAATCAATTTTTTTTATATGAAAAAACGCTACTCACTATATCTTTTATTTTTTGCTAGTATTTTAAAAAGTGCTGCAC
>JBASCV010000274.1:0-7509 GCA_049651825.1 Bacteroidia bacterium | reverse complement strand
CTATTACGCAGGTGCTTCTTGATTAATAGTATAACGATTTCAATTTATTTTCTTAAATCAAGCTTTTTAACAATCGCACGATATCTCTCCAAATCATTTGCTTTTAAATAATCCAACAAGCTTCTTCTTTTTGATACCAAAGCAATTAACGATTTTTGAGTAACAAAATCTTTTTTATTTGTTTTCAAATGCTCAGTTAAATGATCAATTCTATGGCTAAATAAAGCAATTTGACCCTCAGAACTACCTGTGTCTGTAGCTGATTTTCCGTGCTTTTTGAAAATGTCTTTCTTAATTTCTGTTGTTAAATACATTGTTATTATCTTTTTGAATTTTTTATTTTCGGATTGCAAATATACATCTTTTTTTACTCTGACCAAAATATTTTATCCCTTTTAGTCAAAAACTGACACGAATTAATTCTTAAACAACTTCAAAAGCTGAACTAAAAACGGTTTCAAGTCTTTTCTACTAACAATTTTGTCTAAAAAACCGTGTTCTAGCACAAATTCTGATGTTTGAAAACCTTTTGGAAGGTCTTTACCTATTGTTTCTTTCACAACTCTTGGGCCAGCAAATCCTATTAATGCTTTAGGTTCTGCTATATTCAAATCGCCCAACATCGCATACGAGGCAGTTACACCACCTGTCGTTGGGTCTGTTAAAAATGAAATGTAAGGAATCTTAGCCTCAGCCATTAACGATAATTTAGCGGATGTCTTTGCCATTTGCATTAATGAAAATGCTGCTTCCATCATTCTTGCTCCGCCTGATTTAGAGATAATCATTAAAGGTATTTTTTTCTCTAAACAATAGTCAATAGCTCTTGATATTTTTTCTCCTACTACAGCACCCATTGAGCCACCAATAAAGCTGAAATCCATGCATGCTACAACCAAATCTTCTCCTCCTACAGCTCCATGAGCTGTTCTTAATGCGTCTTTTAATTCGGTTTTTTTCTGAGTATCTTTTAGTCGATCAGCGTATTTTTTTGTGTCGACAAAATTTAAAGGGTCTGCAGCTGTTAAATTTGCGTTGAGTTCAATAAACTCATTGTTGTCAAAAATAATTTCAAAATACTCTTCAGAACCAATCTTTTCATGGTATTCGCAATCCATACAAACATAAAAATGTTGTGCATGCTCTGCTGATGGAGTTACTTTTTTGCACGATGGGCATTTGTACCATAAACCTTCTGGCGTTTCTTTCTTTTCTTTTGTGGATGTTGTAATACCCTCTTTAATACGTTTAAACCAACTCATTTTTTTTATTTTTGATTTATTGAGCTAGAGATTTAGTGATTTAAAATCTTCTTACTTAAAACTCCCAACTTAAAACTTAAAAACTTATAACTTAAAACTTGATTACGCCAAAGTAATACTATTATCTAGATAAACGTCCTGTATCGCATTAAGCAATTGTACTCCTTCTTTTACTGATTTTTGAAACGCTTTACGTCCTGATATCAATCCTTGGCCTCCAGCACGTTTGTTAATTACAGCCGTACTTACAGCTTCCGCTAAATCTGATGCACCTTTTGATTCGCCTCCTGAATTAATTAAACCAATTCGTCCCATATAGCAATTTGCAACTTGATAACGAGCCAAGTCAATCGGGTGATCCGTTGTTAATTCTGAATAAACTTTTGCATGCGTTTTTCCATAGTTTAGTGCAGTATAACCTCCGTTTTTATCAGAAAGTTTTTGCTTAATGATATCTGCTTGAATGGTCACTCCTAAATGGTTTGCTTGCGATGATAAATCCGCTGCTGTGCTGTAATCTATACCGTCTTTTTTGAAGCCACTATTACGTGTATAACACCATAAAATGGTTGCCATGCCCAATTCATGAGCTCTTTCAAAGGCCTGTGCAACTTCTACAATTTGACGTGACGATTCTGCCGAACCAAAATAAATTGTTGCTCCTACAGCTACAGCTCCCATGTTCCAAGCCTCTTCAACACTACCAAACATAATTTGGTCAAACTTGTTTGGGTAGCTCAAAAATTCGTTATGATTAATTTTTACAACAAATGGTATTTTGTGTGCATATTTTCTGGATACCGAAGCCAATACACCGTATGTAGATGCTACTGCATTACAACCTCCTTCTATTGCAAGTTTTACAATGTTTTCTGAATCAAAATAAAGTGGGTTGGGCGCAAACGAAGCGCCTGCACTGTGTTCAATTCCTTGGTCAACAGGTAGTATGTTCATATAGCCTGTTCCAGCCAAGCGCCCTGTGTTATATAACTGATGAAGACTTCTTAATACCTGCGGATTTCTATTGGTATAAGTAAATATTCTATCTACAAAATCTGATCCAGGTTGTTGAATTTGCTCTTTTGAAATGGTTTTGCAGGTGTGATTTAATAAGCTGTTTGCATTTTCGCCTAATAATTCTTCAATTGTTTTTGTTGCCATTTTAGTGTAGTTGTTTTATGTATAAAAACATTT
Organism: Bacteroidia bacterium; assembly: GCA_049651825.1. Taxonomy (GTDB): domain Bacteria; phylum Bacteroidota; class Bacteroidia; order 2-12-FULL-35-15; family 2-12-FULL-35-15; genus 2-12-FULL-35-15. The sequence goes on along the minus strand of JBASCV010000274.1, from coordinate 5,053 downwards.
AATTTTTCAAATTCTATTTTTTCGGGATGCGAAGTTACTCATTTTTACAATTCAAAAAGCAATGCATCTGTACTCTGCTGGAAATCAGCAACTTGCGTTTTTGCGTGTTTTTTTTGTTTCCTAAACAAAATTTAAACCCCTGCTTTATTCTGTATTAATTGATGTTACGGAAAGTCATTTAAATGTGACTCTTTGTGTTGTGAAATTTTATTGTTGCAAAAAAATATCTTTATGAAACCCTGCGTAGGGAGTGAAAAAACGCGATGCCGTGTCGCTTGTGCGGAAGGATTCGTTTTTTCTTGATTTTTTCGTCCTTTTTTATCAAGAAAAAAGGACAAAAAGATAATTTTAGAGTAAAAGGACTCTTTGTATAGATGACGCTCATTAGAAATGGAATATCTCTATTCTAAGGAGTTTACTAGGCTTCTTCTAGAATATGTTATTTTTTTTGATAACTTCTTTATTGCATTTATTTGTTACAATCTGAGTTTTATGCATAAATGGGGGTAGTAATTTTAACGTGAGTTCGATATTAATTATAGATAAAAGCTTAATAATCAAACAACTTCAATTTTGACTCGACTCCGAAGGAGTCAAATATGAATAGAAATTACGATACCGTTATAAATACACGACCCTAAAAGGGTCGAATACAAAAGATAAAATAGATTAACTTGATTATCAGTTTTTTTGTTTTGTTTTGTTTTATATCGAACTCACGTTAATTTTAATAACACTTTATCAGTTTGCAACTGATAAATAGTTGCTATCAATTGCTAAATCGTAACTTTTTTTATTAAAACCTGTATTACATTTGTTTTATACAAACTAATATGCACTTATTACAATGTTATATTTTAATTAGTGTTTTTATTAACATATAGTCCGTTTTGTGCAAAGTGTAAGCCTAAAGTCGCAAGTTGAAAAAAAAAGGTGGTCAAAGGTTAGATTTGTCGAAAATATATATAACTTTGTCTCTAAGTATTACGTTAAAATTAGTTAAAAAGGGTCTTTTTCAAATTAAAAAGCACTAAAAATGATAATATTCTACATATTATTTTTTCTTCTAACTGCCTCATTAGCTGTTAAATCCATTGGGTTTAAATTCGCTGTGAGTAAAGTTGCCCTTATTCTTACTTTAATTACTTCTCCTGTTGTTTTGAATGCTCAACTGAGCTTAAATGTTATTAATCAAGGTTTATCTATTAAAAATACCAATGATTCTGTTATCATTTTTGGTAATGTAATCCATAATGGAGTTGGTAGCACTCAGGATGGGCTAATTGAAAATGACGGAAATTTTTATATCTCTGGCGATTGGACAAATAACAATGTGTCTGGAGGCATTTTTGCCACAAACCACAATGGTTGGGTACACTTGGATAGTGCTCTTCAAACCATTAATGGAACAACATTAACGCACTTTAATAACCTCAATTTAGTTGGTCAGGATACCTCTAAAAAATTGTTGGTTGGTGTTGATGCAGAGGTTGAGGACACACTTGCCCTGAACTCAATAGAGTTTGATATTGCAGATAATACAGTTCATGTATTGAGTACAGATACTGCTGTTGTTACCCGCACTATTGGTTTTGTTAGTAGTATCGATGATGGAGGATTGGCTAGAAATACAGCAAACGAACAAATTTATTTTTTTCCAGTTGGCTCAAGTATAGGCACTACTCGTTTTCGTCCTGTAGAAATTAAACCAGCTACAGCTGATCCTAATACCTATAAAGTACGTATGGCAAATAACGATGCTACTGACGATGGTTTTGATATAACTACAAAAGAAGCTATCGTTGGCGATATTAACCCATATTACTATCATAAAGTAACCCGCTTAAGTGGCGAAACAAATATTGATTTAACTATTTACTATGACGATACCCTAGATACTGATGGTGTCGACTTTGATATTATTGCGTATTGGGAAGATTTATCAGAGTGGAAAAATCCTGACTTAGCTACTGCATTGCCCGGAAATTACGGTCTTCCTAAAGCACTGCGTAAAGAAGGTTTTGATAAATTTATTACAACATCAAGCACTCCAGTTGCACTTTCGCGAAATGTTGATATTGCTGGCGAAATATTTGTAGCCAACGTATTTTCCCCAAATGGCGATGGATTTAATGATTTTGTTTTCGCTCGTGGTAAAGCATTAACTGAAATCGAATTTATTATTTACGATAGATGGGGACAAAAAGTATTTGAAACCAAAGATATTACAGTTGGTTGGGATGGTCGCTCTCCTAAAGGAGAACCACTGAATACCGCTGTGTTTGTATACGTAGTTAAAGGTAAGTTTAAAAATGGAGATGAGGCTACCCAAAAAGGTAACATTACTCTGTTAAGATAATTAGTGATAAAGTGAGGAGTATTTATACTTAAACCTCAATGCGATGAAAAAAAATAAAAACATAAGCAAACTGCTCTTAATGGTACTGCTGGCATTCATTTGCCTTCAGGGTAGAGTCGTTGCGCAGGATATTCATTTCTCGCAATATACACTAACACCATTGGTTATGAATCCTGCCAATGCTGGATTGTTTTCTGGCGATCACAGAGCATTCTTAAATTACAAAAATCAGTGGAACGGAATGGCCGAAAAAGGAGCCGCATTTAAAACCTTTATGGCATCCTATGACACTCGTTTGCTAACTCAGAAAATTAAAAATGGTTACATGGGCGCAGGTTTCAATGCTTTTAGAGATGTTGCAGGCGATTTAAATCTTGGAACCACACAATTAAACCTTTCCTTGTCAGGTGTCGTTAGTGTTAACGATAAACAGGTTATTTCTGGTGGTATTCAAGCTGGCGTTGTTCAAAAAAGCATTTCAACCGCTGCAATGCAATGGGATAGCCAATATAGCGATGATTTGGGTGAGTTTGACCCATCATTGCCTTCAAATGATGTTTTATCTATTCCACCTCGCACTTATGCCGATATTGGTGGAGGAATTGTTTGGAACTATAGCGCAAATAAATCCATGAACTATTCAACTAATCAGAAAAAATTTAATTTTGGTGTTTCTGCATTCCATTTGAACCGCCCAAATCAAAAATTTGAAATATATAATAATGATCCTGATGCACTTTATGCAAAGTTCATTGTACATGGTTCTGCTCACTTAGCATTCGGAGATAAAGGATATCAAGTGCTTCCTTCTTTTGCATTCTTTAAACAAGGACCTACTCAGCAGCTTAATATTGGTGGTATGTTTAGATGGGTTATTCAAGCCGAATCTAGATATACAGGCTATGTCGAAGGTATGGCTGTATCTGCAGGTCTTCAATACCGTTCTGCTGATGCAATTAACCCTATGGCCTTATTTGAATATTCCGATTTTGCTTTAGGGGTAAGTTATGATGTCAACGTATCAGCACTAAAAACAGGTACAAGAGGTCGTGGTGGTTTTGAATTTGCTATAAGATATATTAAACCTATTAGTGTATCTTCTACACGTATTTTGGATTAGACAGGATGAGAAAAAGTATTGTTTTAGTTTTATTAATGATTATATCTTTTACTGTTAGTGCGCAGCAAAATAATAACGCTTCCGCTAAAGATTCAGTAAAATATGTAATTACAAATTTAGGTAGCGAGTTAAACTCCCCTTACGATGATTATGCTCCCATCATTTCAGCAGACGCATCCGTAATGATGTTTACCTCCAGACGACCAACTCAAAAAGAAGAGATTGAATTAAAAGTACAAGGCATGGAAAATGTATATTTATCAGAATATAACGACATGATTTGGAAGTGGAGTAAACCTATTCCTGTTGAGGGTGCAGTTAACCAGAAAAATAAAAATAATTCTGCTATTGCTCTTTCAAATGATGGTCAGCGTCTCCTTTTATATCGTGGCGACCCTGATGGAAATATTTACGAGTCTGTTCTTGAAGGTGATGTTTGGTCAGAACCTACAAAATTACCTAAACCGATTAACTCTAAAAAACACGAATCCTCAGCCAGTATAGCGCCTGACGGACGAACAATTTATTTCGTTAGTAATAGAAGAGGAGGTAAAGGCGGTTCCGATATTTGGAAATGCCGTCAAGGAGTAAATGGTTGGGAACCGGCCGAAAATCTTGGGCCTAACATTAATACCGATCAAAACGAAGAAGGGGTGTTTATTCACCCTGATGGTAAAACGCTCTACTTTAGCTCTAAAGGCCATAATTCTAAAGGCGGATACGATATTTTTAAATCCGTATACGAAAATGGTATTTGGTCTAAAGCCGAAAGTCTTGGCGATTCTATAAATACTGGAGGCGATGAGTTGTTTTATAGCGTTACCGCTGATGGAAAAACCGGTTACTATTCATCTGTTCGCCCTGACGGAACTGGCATGAAAGATATTTATGAAGTATATTACAAAACAAAAAAAACAGAGCCAGGTCTTACCTTGTTAAAAGGTGTTGTTATTGATAATGAATCTTTTGAACCTGTAGGGGCTGATATTGAAATTTCTGATAACGATAAAAATGAGGTTATTACTGTAGTTAAATCAAATAGTTCTACTGGTAAGTATCTTGTTTCTTTACCTCCAGGCAAAAATTATGGTATCGCTATAAAAAAGAAAGGATATTTGTTTTACTCTGAAAACTTTGATATTCCTGCTTCTGCGGCATTCAAAAGCGTTTATAAAACAGTGCCTTTACAAAAATTTATGGTCGGAAACAAAATTGCACTTAAAAACGTGTTTTACGATTATGGTAAAGCAACATTACGTCCAGAGTCTTTAATGGAGTTAAATCAATTGGTTAAATTAATGGCTACAAATACCGATATTAAAATTGAGATTGCTAGTCATACTGATAGTCAAGGTTCTTCCGAAAGTAATTTATCATTATCAAAAGCACGTTCACAATCTGTTGCTGACTACCTTTTCGCCTCAGGTATAAGTAAAGATCAGTTGGTTGTTAAAGGGTATGGCGAATCAAAACCCATTGCCTCTAATGATACAGAGGAAGGCCGACAGTTAAATAGAAGAACAGAAATTACAATTTTGGAACAATAAGAATCATAACGATACACTATATACGAC
>JBASCV010000273.1:0-8361 GCA_049651825.1 Bacteroidia bacterium | reverse complement strand
GGAGGAACAGGAACTGTAAATGTTACTGCTGGAAGTACATGCAACTGGACAGCAACAACAACTAGTAGCTGGATTACAATTACATCTGGTAGTTCTGGAACTGGAAACGGAACCGTTACATACACTGTAGCAAGCAATACAGGTACAACTCAACGCACAGGAACAATTAGTATAGGTGGTCAAACACATACTGTTGCACAAAGTGGTAATACAAGCTGTACATATACAGTTTCACCTCTTAGTCAAACGTTCTCTTCGGCTTCAGCAACAGGCACTGTTACTGTAACAACAACAAGTGGCTGTAACTGGGTTGCAACTTCAAATGATAGTTGGATAACTATCACTTCAGGGTCATCTGGATCAGGAAATGGAAGTGTAACCTATACTATTACAAGTAATACAAGCACTTCTCAACGTGTTGGAACAATTACAATAGCAGGACAGGTTTATACGGTTACTCAAAGCGGAACAATCCCTTGTTCTTATACAATTAGCCCTACTAACCTATCATACGCAGCTACAGGAGGTAACGGCACTGTTACAGTTACAACTACTTCAGGATGTAATTGGACTGCAAGTACTAACGACAGTTGGATTACGATTACCTCTGGTAGTTCTGGATCAGGCAATGGAAGTGTTACTTATACAGTAGCTAGCAATAGTGGTACATCTCAACGTACAGGTTCTATTACCATTGGTGGACAAACACATACAGTTGCTCAAAGTGGAAATACTTCTTGTACATTCACAATTTCTCCTTTAAACCAAACATTTACTGACCAAGCTGCTACAGGAAGTGTAACTGTTACTGCGGCTAGTGGATGTAATTGGGCTGCAACATCTAATGACAGTTGGATTACTGTTACATCTGGAAGTACTGGTTCAGGTAACGGTACAGTTAGTTATTCGGTAACTGCAAACACAAGCACATCTCAACGTGTTGGTACTATCACCATTGCTGGACAGGTACACTCTATTACACAAAGTGGTACAGCTCCTTGTGCTTATACAATTGCTCCTGCATCATTGAACTACAACTCATCTGGAGGTTCAGGAGTAGTAAACGTTACTGCCGGAACAGGATGTACTTGGACATCAACATCTAATGATGCATGGATTACAATTACCTCAGGCTCGTCAGGATCAGGTAACGGCTCAGTAAACTATACTGTAGCAAATAACACTACAACTACTCAACGTACTGGAACAATAACTGTAGCAGGTCAAACACACACTGTTATTCAAGCGGGTTTACAATGTACATATACCATTGCTCCTACAGCATTGTCGTACACAGCGTCAGCTGGTACAGGAACTGTTAATGTTACAGCAGCAGCTGGTTGTGCTTGGACAGCAACCACTACCGACAGTTGGATTACAATTACATCAGGTACAGGAACAGGCTCAGGAACAGCAGGTTATTCTGTTGCTGCAAATACCAATACTGCTCAGCGTTTAGGCTCAATAACAATTGCTGGTCAAACACATACAGTAGTACAAAACGGAACCTCGTCTTGTACATTTACTTTAACCCCATCAAGCCAAACGTTTACTGCTGTAGCAGGCTCGGGTAGCATTAGTGTTGCTGCGGCAAGTGGTTGTAACTGGACTGCAATATCAAACGATAGCTGGATATTTATTTCGTCTGGTAATACTGGATCTGGTAATGGTACAGTGAACTTCACCGTTAGTGCAAGTACAAGTACTACTCAAAGAACAGGTACAATAACTGTTGGTGGTCAAATTTACACAGTTACTCAATCAGGCATAACATGTCCTCCTACTCCGGTAATGCAAAGTGTGGGATGTGCTTTAGCTGCTAACGGAATATCAAACGTAAATTATCAATGGTATTTATCTGGAACTCCTATTATTGGTGCAGTATCTCAATTCTATACAGCAAACCAACCCGGCTTCTACTCTGTTTATGTAACAGATATTACAAATGGCTGTGTTTCTAGCTCACAACCAGCTTATGTTGCTTGTTCTGGTGTTGGAATTGAAGAATATAGTTTAGCAGATGCTATTGTTATTTATCCAAACCCATCTGCAGGAGATTTTAATATTAAATCATCTGGTGTTTTTGCTGAAGAAAAAGTAAAAGTTAGTATTGTAAACACCTTAGGTCAATCAATTTATTCTTCGTTTGTTACAGCACAAAATGGAGAAATTAACCTAACAATAAATGGTTTAAATCCTCCAAAAGGAACCTATACAGTATTGTTTACAACCGATAAAGCACAAATTGCTAAACGAGTTACAGTAAACTAATCAACTAATCAATGTATAGAAAGTTTAAACTTTCTATACATTGATTTACATCTTATAAAATAAAACACGATTAAATCATCTAATAAAATTCCAAATCCAGAAAAATCAAAATGAAGAACTCTTACTCAAAAGCAATCGTAGCCATATTATGTATCGCTTTTTTATTCAGCAACTCTTTGGCAACAGGTAATAAACTAAAAGCTCAATCTGCACCTGCGAATGATGAATGTGCAAATGCTACATTACTTACAGTAGATCCAACTTGTAATTTTACCGCAGGAACGGTTGATCAAGCAACTGAATCAGATAGTGCATCATCTTGTAATGGTTTAACAAGTACAACGGCTTACGATGTTTGGTATAAATTTGTTGCAGCTCCAGGCGGACAAAATATAACAGTAAAAGGTTCGGCTTCATTTGATGCCGTAGTTGTACTTATGGATAGTTGCGGAAGCGCTGTAACCGATTGTTCAGATAATACCTCTCAAGGTGGAACTGAAATACTATACACCACAGGCCTTACAGTTGGAAACACTTACTACATTAAAATTTATCACTATGGAAGTGCAATGCCTACAACAACAGATTTTGATATTTGCTTGACAATGCCCGCACCGCCAACTTCAAATGACAATTGTTCTAACGCAACATTATTAACAGTAGATTCTATTTGTACTCCTGTTACAGGAACCGTATTAGGCGCAACTCAATCAGAACCTTCAGATAGTTGTGCTGGCTATGCAAGCAATTCAGCATTTGACGTTTGGTATAAATTTGTGGCAACTGCAACTCATTCAGTAATTAAAGTACAAGGTGCATTATCTTTTGATGCTGTTGTTATTTTAAAAGATAGCTGTAGTGGAAATACACTAAATTGTGCTGACAATACCGTTTCTGGTGGAATAGAAGTAATTAACGATACAAACTTAGTTATTGGCCATACATACTATATAAGAGTTTATTCTTATGGTTCTGCAATTCCTTCAACTACTGATTTTGATATTTGTGTTTCATTGCCTGCTCCACCTCCAATGTACGATAACTGTGCAAATGCGCAATTGCTTTCTATTGACTCAACATGTAATTACATTGCTGGTACTGTAGATGGCGCAACGCAATCAGAACCGGCCGACTCTTGTGCTTCATTTGCAAGTCCAACAGCATTTGATGTTTGGTACAAATTTGTTGCAGATTCTAATGATGTGCAAATAAAAGTTAAAGGTTCATCTACATTTGATCCTGTAGTTATTTTAAAAGATGCATGTGGTGGAACTACTATTGACTGTTCTGATGCTACAGCTTCTGGTGGAACCGAAACTATAACAGCAAGTGGATTAACTCCAGGTAACACTTACTATGTAAGAGTTTATGATTACGGAAGTGCTTTACCAACTACACCAGAGTTTGAAATTTGTATTTCTTTACCTCCACCTCCACCATTAAACGATGACTGCTCAAAAGCAATTACACTTGTTGTTGACTCAACTTGTAATTATGTAACAGGGTCTGTTTTAGGTGCAACAGAATCAGGAGTTGCAGACTCTTGTAACTCATATGCAAGCTCAAGTGCATTTGATGTTTGGTACAAATTTGTTGCTACAGCAACTAGTAATATGGTTTCAGTAAAGGGTTCTTCAGATTTTGATCCAGTAATTATTTTAAAAGATAGTTGTAACGGAAATGTTATCAATTGTGCAGATAATACATATAATGGCGACACAGAAATTATTACTGAAAATAGTTTAGTTGTAGGACATACATATTACGTTAGAGTATATCATTACGGCTCAATTGTACCAGCGACAGCGGACTTTGACATTTGTGTATCTATACCACCACCACCACCATCAAATGACGACTGTGCAAATGCAATTACTCTTACATCTGATACACTATGCAATTTTATAGCAGGTTCGGTATTAGCTTCTACCCAATCAATGCCAGCTGACAGTTGTAACGGATTTACAAGTTCAAGCGCATACGATGTATGGTATAAATTTGTTGCTACTTCAATTGCGCAAAAAATTAAAGTAAAAGGCTCTGCAGAATTTGATGCCATTGTATTGCTTAGCGATGGTTGCAGTGGAACTACATTAGACTGTTCAGACAATACTACTTTAGGTGGAACTGAGGAAATTGAATTTGTTGGATTAACCGTAGGTAATACCTACTACTTAAGAGTTTACGACTACGGAAACACAATAGCAGAAACACCAGAATTTGAAATTTGTTTACAATTAAGTACAGCTAGCGGAATCAAAGAAAATAATGCAAGCAATACTATAAACATTTATCCAAACCCTGCTACAAATCAGTTAACAATAAGTTTATCGGTAGCAAAATCAAGCACTACAACATCATACAATGTTATGAATGTAAATGGTCAGTTAATGATGAACGGAGAGTTTTCATCAACACAAACAAAACAAACTATCGACTTAAATTCATTTGTTTCAGGAGTGTATAATATACAAGTGAATATTGACGGTACAATCATCAACAAAAAATTTGTAGTAATCAAATAAACAAGTATAGTGCTTACCAACTAAAATGTGAGCGCTTTATTATTAATACGTTCTTTTAGTTATTCTGATAAACAGAATATAAACTTATCAAGAAAGGTGGAGGGACTTGCCCTATGAAACCTTAGCAACCTTCCAGCAAAATTGGAAAGGTGCTAATTCCTGTTCTACAATGTAGAAACAGATAAGTCAAGAGTGCTATTAACAACAATTAACGCAAACTCCTTTGACTAAATAGTTAAAGGAGTTTTTTATTTATAGATAGATCAAATTGAAATTGATAGTATATGCCAAACATTAAAGAAGAGTTAGAAAAACGAATTTTAGTAATAGATGGTGCAATGGGCACCATGATTCAGCAATATAAACTAGAAGAAAAAGATTACAGAGGCAAGCGCTTTGCTGATTTTCATAAAGATTTGAAAGGGAATAACGATTTATTATCCATCACCCAACCCCAAATTATTAAAGCTATTCATAAAGAATATTTGAAAGCTGGAGCAGATATTATTGAAACAAACACATTTAGTGGTACTTCTATAGCGATGGCTGATTATGAAATGGAGCATTTAGTATATGAGCTCAACTATGAATCAGCAAAAATTGCAAAAGAAGCAATACAAGAGTTTTACAAAGAATATCCCGAACAAGTTTCTGTTGCAAAATTTGTAGCTGGTGCAATGGGACCAACAACAAAGCTTTCGTCAATGTCGCCAAATGTAAACGACCCTGGATTTCGTTCAGTTACATTTGATGAACTTGTGGTAGCGTTTACTGAACAAATTCGTGGCTTAATTGATGGAGGTGCTGATGTATTATTGTTTGAAACCATTACAGATACACTTAATGCAAAAGCAGCTTTGTTTGCAGCCCAAGAATACTGTAAAAAAATAAATCGCAAAATGCCAATAATGGTATCAGGTACCATTACCGATGCAAGTGGTAGAACTCTTTCAGGACAAACAACAGAAGCCTTTTTAAATTCCGTTTCGCATGTTGAGTTATTGAGTATTGGTTTAAACTGTGCAATGGGAGCAAAAGATTTACGCCCCTACTTAGAAGAATTGGCTGTAAAAGCACCATTTTATGTAAGTGCATATCCTAATGCCGGATTACCAAACCAGTTTGGCGAGTATGACCAAGATGCGCATGAAATGGGCCATCAAATAGAAGATTTTTTAAAAGCAGGATTTATCAATATTGTTGGTGGTTGTTGTGGAACAACACCCGACCATATTAAACGTATTGCAGAATTAGCTAAAACAGCGAAACCCAGAATAAAGCCTGTAGCCGACCACTTGATGCATTTAAGTGGATTAGAACCTTTTACACTTACTCCTGAAAGTAATTTTATGAATGTTGGCGAACGAACCAACGTTACTGGATCTAAAAAGTTTTTACGTTTAATTAAAGAGGGCAATTTTGAAGAAGCACTAAGTATTGCAAAAGACCAAGTAGATGGAGGCGCACAAGCCATTGATATCAATATGGATGAAGGCATGTTAGATAGCGAAGCTGCAATGGTAAAATTTTTAAACCTCATAGCTGCCGAACCCGATATCTGCAAAGTGCCCATCATGATTGACTCTTCGAAATGGAATGTAATTGAAGCTGGATTAAAATGTGTGCAAGGCAAAGCAATTGTAAATTCTATTTCGTTAAAAGAAGGAGAAGAAAAATTTATTGAACAAGCCAATAAAATCAAGCAATACGGAGCTGCTGTAATTGTAATGGCTTTTGATGAAGTAGGACAAGCAGATACCTATCAACGTAGAATAGACATTTGTAAGCGCGCTTACGATTTATTGGTAAACAAAATACAATTCCCTCCACAAGATATTATTTTCGACCCAAACATATTTCCTGTTGCTACAGGTATGGAAGAACATCGCTTAAATGCGCTCGACTTTTTTAATGCTACAAAATGGATTAAAGAAAATTTACCATACGCAAAAGTAAGTGGTGGAGTGAGTAATGTATCATTCTCATTTAGAGGAAACGACCATGTACGTGAAGCCATTCACTCTGCATTTTTATTCCACGCAATAAAAGCAGGTATGGATATGGGAATTGTAAACCCTGCGCAATTAGTAGTGTATGACGATATTGATAAAACGCTATTAGAACTTATTGAAGATGTTTTATTAAACAGACGCGATGATGCAACCGAACGCTTAGTGGAACATGCCGAATCGCTTAAAGGAGTTACAAAAGAAAAATCAGAAAAAGATGAAGAGTGGCGAAAAGGCACTGTTGAAGAACGTTTGAGCTACGCATTGGTAAAAGGATTGGTTGAACACATTGATGCGGATACCGAAGAAGCACGTGTAAAATTAGGACGCCCATTGCACGTTATAGAAGGCCCATTAATGGCGGGCATGAACACCGTTGGCGATTTGTTTGGAGCAGGTAAAATGTTTTTGCCACAGGTAGTAAAAAGTGCACGAGTTATGAAAAAAGCCGTTGCATACCTTGAACCATTTTTGCTTGCTGAAAAAGAAGCCAATAAATTGGCCGGTATTGTTGAACATGAACGTAGCAATGCAGGTAAAATACTATTAGCTACCGTAAAAGGCGATGTACACGATATTGGAAAAAACATTGTAGGAGTAGTGTTGGCTTGCAACAACTATGAAATAATTGATTTAGGCGTAATGGTTTCGTGCGACAAAATTTTAGAAGAAGCAAAAAAACACAATGTTGATGTTATTGGTTTAAGTGGATTGATTACACCATCGCTTGACGAAATGGTACACGTAGCAAAAGAAATGGAGCGCTTAGGCTTTAAAATTCCTTTACTAATTGGTGGAGCAACAACTTCTAAAGTACATACAGCAGTAAAAATTGCACCCTATTATTCTGGCCCAGTGGTGCATGTAAACGATGCAAGTAAATCAGTACCAGTGGCAGGTAGCTTAATTTCAGATGATTTGCGCAAAGGATTTATGGATGAAGTAAACATTGATTACGAGCGCGTACGCGAACAAAATAAAAATGCACAATCGCAAAATAAATTTATTTCGATAGAGGAAGCACGTTCAAATAAATTTCCAATTGATTGGAATAAAACTGAAATTAAACAACCTTCATTTATTGGGAATAAAGTATTTACAAACTATCCATTAGAGCAATTGGTTGATTATATTGATTGGACACCATTTTTCATTAGTTGGGAAATGAAAGGTTCGTATCCTAAAATTTTAAAGGACCCTGTTAGAGGGCAAGAAGCCACTAAATTATTTGAAGATGCTCAAAAAATGTTCAAAAAAATAATTGACGAACAATGGTTAACTGCAAATGCAGTAGTGGGTATATATCCTGCAAATAGTGTGGGTGATGATATTCACCTTCACCTCTCCCCGACCCTCTCCACAGGAGAGGGAGAAGTAGTATTTCATACATTGAGACAACAAACTAAAAAACCTGCGGGACAATATAATATAGCTTTATCCGATTTTATTTTACCAAAATCTAAAATCCAAAATCCAAAATCTTCCTCTGATTACATTGGCGCTTTTGCTGTTACCACAGGAATTGGAATAGATGAACACGTTGCACGCTTTGAAGC